>JBGSXQ010000342.1:0-2580 GCA_041751315.1 Gaiellaceae bacterium
GCGCGCGCTCGAGCTTGCGCAGGACGTCGGCGACCGGCGCGCGATCGCGAACGCCTACACGCAGGCGTCGCTCGTCGCGCAGCGCCAGGGCCACTACGTTCTCGCCCGCAGCTACGCGCAACGGGCGAAGGAGCTGTCACAGCAGCTCAACGACGAGCGGAGCGAAGGACGGCTTCTGCTCATGCTCGGGGGCCTCACGCTCCTCCTGGGAGACGAGGAGCACGCCGTCGAGCACCTGAAGGCGTCCTACTCGAGGGCGCTCGACAGCGATTCACCCGCGGACGCCGCACAGGCGCTCGAGGGGATGGCCCGGGTTCACCTGAACCGGGGCGAGTACGACCAGGCGGACGCTCTCGCGCGCAACGCGCTAGAGCTGCTGCAGGGTCGGGAGGACTACCTCCACGAGGTCTGTCCGTCGCAGCTCGTACTGGGACGAGCGTTGCTGGAGCGCGGACGGCTGGATGAGGCGGAAGAAGCATTCCGGGCTGCTGACGCTGCTGCCGAGCAGATGGCATCGATCAGCCACCGGACGGAGGCGTGGGTTGCACTGGGGGATCTGGCGGCACGTCGAGGTGACGACCGCGGGGCCGCACGTCTCTACCGGAACGCCGCTGAGGCGCTCCAGGAAATCCGCTTCTAGAGAGGAGGTCGCCATGAAGCCGAAGCTGCTTTTCCTGCTGGCCAATCTGGCTGTGGTTGCCGCTGCGCTCGGGCGCTGGGGCATGCACTCCTGGCCTGACGGCCTTTAGGAGCCCACGGGCTACACTCGGGCGCGTATGCGCCCAGCTGCGACGGTGACCGTGTTGCTGTCGTGCCTGCTGCTCGTCGGCTGTGGCGGATCGAGCGGGCAGCGAGATGCGAGCGACCCCGCCCCGGGCGCGACGCTGGAGGAGCTCTGGCGCGCGCCCGGTGACGACGTCGCCGTCATACCGGGAACCCAGAATCACGAGCCGGGCGAGGTCAGAGTCTCGTTCCTCGTCCTCGATGCAGAGGGGGCGGTAGTCGCGCTCCCGACCGCTCGAGTCTGGGTCGCGAACGATCTGAAGGAGCCGCCGTTCCTCGAGACCGAGGCGAAGCTCGAGCGCATCGGCATCCCCGGCGGCGACGAGGCCGACGCGACTCACATCTACGTCGCGCGGTTCACCGTGCCACGTGCGGGCACGTACTGGCTCCTGGCCGAGCCGACCGGGGGACAGAGTCCAGTTCAGGCACTCGGCAACGTGGTGGTCTCGAAAAATGACGCTCCTCCCGACGTGGGCGATCCCGCGGTCGCCTCCGACACGCCGACCATTGCTTCCTCGGGTGGGAACGCTGCCAGCATCACGACCCGGACGCCTCCGGACGAGTCGCTGCTTCGGCATTCCGTCGCCGACTCGATCGCCGCAAAGGCTCCCTTCGTCGTGACGTTTGCGACCCCGAAGTTCTGCTCGAGCCGCACGTGCGGGCCGGTGGTCGATGTCGTCGAGGAGGTTCAGCGCCGTGTCGACGACGAGAGCATTCGCTTCATACACGTCGAGGTCTTCGCCGACAACGACCCCGCGAAGGGCTTCAACCGCTGGATGCAGGAGTGGAAGCTTCCGACGGAGCCGTGGACCTTCGTCGTCGGCTCGGATGGAAAGATCGTCGAGCGCTTCGAAGGAACCGTCTCCGTGAGCGAGCTCGAGTCCGCGGTGCGCGAGAAGCTCGTAGGCTGAGACTGGGTAGACGCTGGAGCATCTCTCTTTCTCCGTGCACCCGCTGCTCAGTAGGTGTCGCCGAGCCGCTCGACGACGATGTTCGGCACGCGCGCCAGCGGGCTGAGCGCGAGCACCGCGCGCACGAGCGTCACGATGTCGTGGGGCTGGATCTGCTCCTCGTCGGGCAGGCCTGTCCACTCCGTCATGCGCGTGGCGACGAACCCGGGCGAGATGGCCGTCGCGCGGATGCCGTGCTCGGCCTCTTCGCGGTTGAGCGAGCCCGTCCAGGCGATGAGCGCAGCTTTCGTCGCGCCGTAGACCGCGAGGCCAGGGGTTGGGATCGTCCCGGCGATGGATGCGAGCGTGATGATCTGCCCGCGGCTCGCGCGGAGGTGAGGCAACGACTCGCGCGTCGTCACCAGGGTCGCGCGAAGGTTCACGTCCAGCTGGAGCTCGATCTTCTTCGTGTCCTGCTCCGCGAACGAGCCACCGATGCCGATTCCCGCCGAGTTCACGAGGACGTCCATTCCGCCATGCCGCTCGACGTGAGCCGCGACCGCCGAGACGCATTCGTCGCAGTCACCGAGGTTCGCCGCGACAGCGAGTGCGCCGAGCTCGTCGGCGGCGGCCGCGAGTGGCTCCGGCCTGCGAGCGACGAGGGTGAGCGCGTACCCGTCCTCGCGCAACCCGCGCGCGATCGCGAGCCCGATCCCGGACGATCCCCCGGTAACCATTGCCGACTTCACGGCGCGAGTATCTCTGAGTTCGAGTGGCCGCTGTAGTAGCGACGCAGGGCGGTCGCTCCGATCTCGTCGCCGTAGGGCGATTCATTCGCCCGTAGGCGGGAGAGGTTGCGCCCGTGCACGCCCAGAGGGAGGGGGGCTCGTGGGGGGAACCGTAGGTT
>JBGSXQ010000343.1:0-2759 GCA_041751315.1 Gaiellaceae bacterium
TCCTCCCACGCAGGCGAGCAGCGCGCGACCATCGCGACGAGCCGGGACGCGAACGCGACCGTGAGCGCCGCGGCTGATCCTCCGCCGGGTGCGAGCCCGTCCGCCGAGAGGCGATCCAAAAGCTCGCCGAGTCGGATGTCGGCGTAGTCGTCCGTCACCGTGCGCCGAGTCTACGTTCACCCTTCCGCGTTCCTAGACTTGGGCGTCGTGCCGCTCTACCTCACCGAGCCCGACGTCCACGAGCTGCTCTCGCCCCCGGCGGCAGTCGAGGCGATCGAGGCGTGCTTCCGGCGCATGGCCGCAGGCGAGGTCGAGATCGCTCCGCGCCGGCGGCTCCGGCTGCCCGAAGGCGCTCTCGCGGACATGGCCGCGGCAGACAGCGGCCTCGGTCTCAGCGGCGGGAAGCTCTACGCAGCGACCGCACACGGGGCGACGTTCGTCGTCTGCCTCTTCGATTCCGAGACGTCCGAGCTCGTCGCCGTGATCGAGGCGGATCGGCTCGGTCAGCTGCGCACGGGTGCGGCCAGCGGCGTCGCGGCGCGGCATCTCGCTCGCAGCGAGTCCTCGTCGCTCGGAGTGATCGGCTGCGGGCACCAGGCCGAGACGCAGGTCGCGTGCATCCGTGCCGCACTGCCGGATGTCGAGCGTGTCGTCGCCTACTGCCGCACGCCCGAGAAGCTCGAGGCGTTCTGCGAGCACACGGGGGCCGAGCCGGCCGAGAGTCATCGAGATGCCGCGACACACGACGTCGTGGTCACGATCACGAGCTCCCGGGATCCCGTGCTGCGCGGGGAGTGGCTCGCGCCGGGCGCTCTCGTCTGCGCTGCCGGCGCGAACGTCGTGGCACGGCGCGAGCTCGACAACGAGGTGCTCGAGCGTGCCAGCTTCGTCTGCTGCGACCTGATCGAGCAGGCGAGGCTCGAGTCGGGCGATCTCGTCGAGCCGGTCGCGGCCGGTGTGCTCGACTGGCTCGAGGTGCACGAGCTCCACGAGGTCGTCGCCGGCGAGATCTCCGGACGGCAGTCCGACGACGACATCGTCGTCTTCAAGTCGAACGGGCTCGCTGCGTGGGACGTCGCGCTCGGTGCGGAGGCGGTTCGGCTCGCCCGCGAGAACGGTGTTGGTACGGAGCTCTAGCCCGGCAGCGTGGACTTGGCCGACTCGAGCGTGTCACCCGAGAACGACTCGATGACCTCGGGCCGGTCGAGCAGGCGCCGCTGCTGCTCGGCATTCAGGCGGTTCTGTACGTACCTGTCCTCGAGGATCTCGGTCAACGACCGGCCGCGGTCGTGCTCGCGGATGACGTACCGGGCGACGTGCTCCTCGGCCGAGCCGCGCGAGAAGAGAAACGAGAAGATGTTCTTGATCCCGGCCACGAGAAACGATTGTATCCCGCTCAGATGAAACGCAGCTCGCGTGAAGGGCGGTACGCGGAGCGAACGCTTCTCGGCGTGGATGACATCGGCGAGGAGGAGCGCATCGTCATCTGGATCGAGCGGCGACCCGGAGCGCTGTGGGCGGTCGGCCGCGCCGTGAATCCTCAGCTGCGCGAATCGGACGAGCCGCGGCCCGAGGACACGGTCTTCGAGGGCTTCGAGCTCGGTGACGCGCTCGATCGCGCGAACGAGGCGCTCGAGGACGACGTCCGCGTGCTCGAGGAGGACGGGCGAACTGTCGATGCGAGGCCGTTCACGCGCAAGGAGATCCTTCCGCTGCTCGAGCGCTGGTTCTTCAACCGCTAGCCGCGAGGAGGGTGCTAGCGTCCGGCCGCTTTGCGGATCCGCGTCGGCCACAGTCCGGACCCCGACGACGCGTTCATGTACTGGGCGCTGACGACCGACCTCGTGGACACGCGCGGGTACGAGTTCGAGCAGGTCCTCGGGGACATCCAGAGCCTCAACCAGTGGGCCCGCTGCGGGCGCCTCGAGGTGACGGCGATCTCGCTCGCTGCCTACCCGTTCGTGCAGGAGGACTACGCGCTCCTTCCCCACGGCGCCAGCATCGGGTCGGGCTACGGCCCGATCGTCGTCGCTCGCGGGCCGATGACCCTGCCGGAGCTGGCCGAGACGGAGATCGTGGTTCCTGGCGCCATGACGACGTCGTTTCTCGCGCTGCGGCTCGTGCTCGACGGGTTCCGGTATCGCGAGGTCGCGTTCGACGAGATCCCCGACGAGGTGGCCTCCGGCCGGGCGGACGCGGGTCTCCTCATCCACGAAGGGCAGCTGACGTTCGAGGACTACGGCCTCCACAAAGTTCTCGACCTTGGCGAGTGGTGGCTCCTCGAGACCGGCCTTCCGCTGCCGCTCGGGGTGAACGTCGTTCGTCGCGACCTGGGCGACGACGTACTCGGCGACGTGTCTCGTGTCCTGCGCGACGCGATCCAGTGCGGCCTCGACAACCGCGCCGAGGCCCTCGAGTACGCGCTGCAGTTCGGCCGCGGGATCGACGCGGCGGTGGCCGATCGCTTCGTGTCCATGTACGTGAACGAGCTCACGCAGGATTACGGCGACGAGGGACGGAAGGCCGTCACCGAGCTACTCCGGCGCGGAGAGGCGCTCGGCGCTTTTCCCGAGCCCGTGCAGATCGACTTCGTGTCGTAGGACGAGGGCGAGGGGGAGCCTCGCGCCTACACTGCGCCCGTGGGTCGGGCCGTGATCCTCTCGGGAGTCCGCACGCCGATCGGCCGCTACGGCGGCGCGTTGTCGGCCGTTCGCCCGGACGACCTCGCGGGGATCGCGATCGCCACCGCGGTCGAGCGC
>JBGSXQ010000344.1:0-5825 GCA_041751315.1 Gaiellaceae bacterium
ATCGGAGTCGGAGGCCCCGCGCGTGCCTTCGCCCGTCCGCGGACGTCCGATGACCTCGCCGACGCGCTGCGACACGCGCGAGACCTCGGGCTCGGCGTGCTCGCGGTCGGGCTCGGATCCAACCTCCTCGCAGCCGACGAGGAGGTCGAAGCGCTCGTGCTCAGGCTCGAGGGAGAGCTTGCGGGCGTGGAGGTCGAGGGACAGATCCTGCGTGCGGGTGGTGGTGCCTCGAACGCCGTGTGCCTGCATCGCGCGCGCGCTGCAGGGCTCGGTGGCCTCGAGTTCGCCTGCGCTATCCCGGGGACGGCGGGAGGCGGCGTCCGGATGAACGCCGGCGCCTACGGCCGTGACTGGTCGGACATCCTCGTCCGGGCGCTCGTCGTGAGCGCCGGCGCGCAGGAGTGGATGACGCCGGCCGAGCTGGGTCTCTCGTACCGGCACTCCGCTCTCGGGCCGGGCTCGGTCGTCGCGCGCGTCGAGTACATGCTCGAGCCGCGCCCGCCGGACGACATTCGTGCGACCGTGAAGGAGCTCGTCGCGCAGCGGAAGGCGACACAGCCGACGAACAAGCGCACCTTCGGCAGCGTCTTCAAGAACCCCGCGGGAGAGCTCGGCGCGGGGAGGATGCTCGAGCTCTGCGGTCTCAAGGGTCACCGGATCGGCGGCGCGATGATCTCCCCGAAGCATGCGAATTTCATCGAGAACGCCGACGGCGCGACCGCGGCGGACTGCCTCGCGCTGATCAACGAGGCCCGGCGCAGGGCGTACGAAGAGCACGGGGTCGTCCTCGAGCGGGAGGTCGTGTTCGCCGGTCTCCCCGAGCTGCCGCCGGTCGCGTAGGAACGCCGTCGCGCGCGGCGAATCGAGGCGCATGGTCGGGGGACGGAGTGCGCGTGGATCGCGTCGGCACGTTGCTGCGGCAAGCGTCGTCGTCCCGTTTCCGCGAGGTGCGGCCGGTGCTCGCCTGGATCTCGTGCGCTTCGTCCCTTCCGGCCGTTCCCTTGCGCTCACGACGGCAGCCCTCGTGGCGATCGGGATCGCCTGCTTCGTCGCGTACGCGACTCCCGTCTTCGCTCTCGAGAAGGTCGAGGTGACGGGCGCTCCCCCGGAGCTCACCAGCGAGGTGCGGGCGGCGACGAGTGTGCTCATCGGGGAGAGCCTCGTTGCGCTCGATGCGGACGAGATCGAAGGAAAGCTCCGCGCGCTCCCGGCGGTCGCCGGAGTCTCGGTCGACCGCGCGTTCCCGCACACGCTCGTCGTGCGGATCGCGCCCGAGCGACCGGTGGCAGTCGTTCGCCGCGGACGCTCGTCGTGGCAGGTGACCGGTGCGGGCAAGGTCATCCGCGAGATCGAGACCGGAACCTCGAGGCACTTTCCCCGGCTCTGGGTGGCAAAGGGAGCCACGATAAGGCTGGGAGGAAGCATCCCACCCGGCTTCGTACTTGCAACGCGCTCGCTCGCCGAGGCCCACTCAGTTGGTCTCGGGCCCCGGGTGAAGGGTGTGCGTCCGGTTGGCGACGAGCTGACGCTCGTGCTGCGGCGCGGGACGGAGATCCGACTCGGCCGCGCAACGGAGATGGGACTGAAGCTGACCGTCGCCGCGAAGGTGCTCGCGCTCGTCGACGGCGATGCGGAGTACATCGACGTCAGCGTGCCGCAGCGCGCAGTCGCTGGCTGACCGACCTTCAAGTCTCAGGTCGAGCTTGAAGGTTCCATCGTTGACATCGCCACGAAGGACGCCTACCCTCGGAGTCGAAATGGTGCGTCGACACGCACGTTCAATAGGAACTTCACCTTGAGGTGGGTTGAGACATGAGCAATCAGCTAGGCAGCTATCTCGCCGTCATCAAGGTCGTCGGCATCGGCGGCGGCGGCACGAACGCAGTGACGAGGATGGTCGAAGCGGGTGTGTCCGGCGTCGAGTTCGTCGCCGTCAACACGGACGCGCAGGCGCTTCTCATGACCGAGTCCGACGTGAAGATCCATGTCGGCTCACGCGCGACCCGCGGGCTCGGCGCAGGCGCGGACCCGCAGGTCGGTCGCGCAGCGGCCGAGGAGAGCCGCGACGAGCTGAAGGAGGCGCTGAAGGGTGCGGACATGGTCTTCGTCACCGCCGGCCAGGGCGGAGGCACCGGGACGGGCGGCGCCCCGGTCATCGCCGACATCGGCAGAGAGATCGGCGCGCTTACGGTCGGCGTGGTCACGCGCCCGTTCGGATTCGAGGGCAAGCTCCGCGCCGACCAAGCCGAAGCAGGGATTCAGGCGCTCCGCGAGAGCGTCGACGCGCTCATCGTCATCGAGAACGACCGTCTGCTCCAGGTGGTCGAGCGCTCGACGCCGGTCACCGAGGCGTTTCGGATGGTCGACGACATCCTTCGCCAGGGCGTGCAGGGCATCACGGACCTCATCACCGTCCCCGGGCTCATCAACCTCGACTTCGCCGACGTGCGCACGATCATGAAGGACGCCGGCTCCGCGCTCATGGGCATCGGCTCGGCCCGCGGCGACAACCGGGCGGTCGAGGCGGCGCGCGCTGCTATCTCGTCGCCGCTTCTCGAGCAGACGCTCGACGGCGCGACCGGCATCCTGCTCAACGTCACGGGTGGCACGGATCTCGGGCTCGCGGAGGTCGACGAGGCTGCCGAGGTCGTGCGCAGCGCGGCAGACTCGAATGCGAACGTCATCTTCGGCGCCGCGATCGACGACGCCATGGGAGATGAGGTCAGGGTCACCGCGATCGCGACCGGCTTCGGCGCACGCGCCGCGCGCCGGAGGCGCACCGAGGCTCCCGTAGGTGCCGCGACGTCGAGCTCGAGCGAACGGCCCGCATTCAACGCACCGAGCGTGACCGACGTCGAGATCGACATTCCATCGTTCCTCAAAGACGACTGACCTCACCAGAGTGGGGGTCAGACCCCACGGGTCTGACCCCAGCCGTACAGTTAGAGTCGGGAGCCGTGGAAGCGACGCTCCTGCGCACGCCGCTGTACGCGCGCCACGTCGCGCACGGAGCGCGCATGGTTCCCTTCGCCGGCTACGAGATGCCCGTGCAGTACGAGGGCGTCATCGAGGAGCACAAGGCCGTCCGGACGGCCGCGGGCGCCTTCGACGTCTCGCACATGGGGGAGATTCATGTCGACGGGCCGACCGCGCAGGCCTTCCTCCAGTCGGTGCTCTCGAACGACGTCGACGAGCTGCGAGACGGCGAGGCGCAGTACACGCTCCTGACGAACGAGTCGGGCGGGATCGTCGACGACCTGATCGCCTACCGCTCCGGCCACGGCCAGTACTACCTCGTCGTCAACGCGTCGAATCGGGCGTCGGTGTACGAGTGGCTGAAGGAGCGCGAGCCGCGCGGCTGTGAGGTGCGAGACGCCTCCGACGAGTACGGCCTCGTCGCCGTCCAGGGGCCACGCGCGCTCGAACGGCTCGGTCTTCCCGAGGCGCCTGCCTTCACCCATGCGATGGGCGAGCTCGACGGGATCGAGGTCATGGTCGCGCGCACGGGCTACACCGGAGAGCAGGGCGTGGAGCTCTGCTGCGCCGCGGACGACGCCGTCGCGCTCTGGGACGCGATTGCCGCGCGCGGGGTGACGCCGTGCGGGCTCGGCGCGCGCGACACTCTTCGCCTCGAGGTCTGCTATCCGCTCCACGGCAACGACATCACACCCGAGACCGACGCGATCTCGGCAGGTCTCGGCTGGGCGTGCGCGCTCGGCACGGAGTTCACAGGAGTCGATGCGCTGCGACGGATCAAGGAGGAAGGCCCGGCGCGCAAGCTCGTCCCCTTCGTCATGGAGGAGCGGGCCGTGCCGCGCCAGGGCATGCCGATCGAGGGCGGCGGAGAGGTCACCTCCGGCACGCACTCGCCGATGCTCGATGTCGGAATCGGCATGGGATACGTGCGGGCGGACTTGGCGTCGCCCGACACCGAGCTCGTCATCGACGTCCGCGGCAAGGCCCGCCGGGCGCGTGTCGTCCGCAAGCCGATCTACCGGAAGGAGAGATGAGTGGTCGCAGCAGAGAGCTACCCCGACGACCTGCGCTACCACCGCGAGCACGACTGGGCGCGGATCGACGGCGACGAGGCCACCCTGGGTGTCACGTGGTTCGCGCAGGACTCGCTCGGCGAGCTCGTCCACTACGAGGCGCCCGAGGTCGGCTCGACGGTGACGAAGGACTCGTCGTACGGCGAGGTCGAGTCCGTGAAGGCGGTCTCCGACATCATCGCCCCGCTCTCCGGTGAGGTGCTCGAGGTGAACGCGAAGGTCGTCGACGCGCCGGAGACGGTGAACGACGACCCGTACGGCGAGGGCTGGCTCATCCGGATCCGCATGTCGGATCAGAGCGAGCTCGACGCGCTGATGGACGCCGACGCGTACCGCGCGCACATCGCCGAGCAGTAGCGGATGGGCTATCTCAGCCTGACCGACGCCGATCGCGCGGAGATGCTCGCCGCGATCGGCGTCTCCTCGATCGACGCGCTCTTCGAGCAGATCCCGCCCGGAGTCCGCTTCGAACGGGAGCTCGACGTCCCTCCTGCTCTCGGCGAGGCGGAGCTCATGCGCCATCTCGAGGACCTGGCCGCGAAGAACGTCCATACGGGCGCGGAGCTGTCGTTCGTCGGCGCCGGGATCTACGACCACTACGTCCCGGCAGTCGCCGACGTCGTGCTCTCGCGCGGCGAGTTCCTGACGGCATACACGCCGTACCAGCCCGAGATGAGCCAGGGCACGCTGCAGGCGATCTTCGAGTACCAGACGGTCATCTGCGAGCTGACCGGAATGGACGTGTCCAACGCGTCAGGCTACGACGGAACCACGGTCGCCGCCGACGCGTGCTTCGTCGCGAAGCATGTAACCGATCGTCACAAGGTCGTTCTTACCGAGGCGCTCAATCCGCAGGTGCGGCAGGTGGTGAAGACGTACGCGCCGGGGTTCGGGTTCGAGGTCGTCGAGGTACCGCACCGCGGGGGCGTGACCGACCCCGACGAGCTCGCGTCGGCATCCGCCGACGCAGCGGCTGTCTTCTTCCAGCAGCCGAACTTCCTGGGCTGTCTCGAGGACGCGCCCGCGCTTGCCGCAGCCGCGAACGACGCGGGCGCGCTGTCGATAGCGCACGTCGATCTCATGTCGCTCGGCGTCCTAGAGGCGCCAGGAGCGTACGGTTGCGCACTCGCGATCGGAGAAGGGCAGTCGGCCGGGAACTGGCCGTCGTACGGCGGACCGCACTACGGCTTCTTCGCGGCACGCTCGGACTACGTGCGCCGCATGCCCGGCCGCATCGTCGGCGAGACCGTGGATGAGGACGGCAAGCGCGGCTTCGTCCTCACGCTGCAGACCCGTGAGCAGCACATCCGCCGCGAGAAGGCGACCTCGAACATGACGACCAACCAGACCCTCCTCGCGCTCGCCGGGCTGGCCACCCTCTCATGGCTCGGCCCGCAGGGCCTGCGTGAGGTCGGGGAGACGTGCCTCGCGCTGGCGCAGTACGCGCGCCAGCGCGTCCCGCTCACTCCCGCGTTCGAGCAGGCGTCGTTCAAGGAGGTGGCCTTCCGCACGCCGATCCCCGCGCGCGAGGTCGTCCGGCGCGCGAGAGAGCACGGCGTCAACCCGGGGTATGCGCTCGGCCGCGACTACGAGGGAATGGACGACGTCCTCCTCGTCGCGGTGACCGAGAAACGCAGTCCGGCGGACATCGACCAACTCGCCGAAGTGCTCGCGGCGGTGTGCGAGTGAACAACGGCTTCCCTCACGTTCCTGACGTGTCGCTGCGGGTGCGCGGCCGGAGCGGACAGTATGGGAGTACGGACGCGGAGAGCCGCG
>JBGSXQ010000345.1:0-3918 GCA_041751315.1 Gaiellaceae bacterium
AGCAGCGCATGGGGCGTGCGCGCGATGGCATCGGCGCGGATCGCCTCGGCCAGGCCGGGCGCCTCGCGGTCGATCACCGACTGCGTGGCCTCAGGCGTGACGTCGCGCGGAGCGAAGCCCGTCCCTCCCGTTGTCAATACGAGCAACGCGCCAGCGTCCATGAGTGCCGTCAGCGCATCCGCGATGACCGCCGCGTCGTCCTCGACGACGCGGCGAGCGACATCGAAGCCGTCGTCTCGCAGCAGCTGCTCCAACGTGTCGCCGCTCGTGTCCTCTCGCACGCCGGCATGGACGCCGTCCGACACGGTGAGGACCGCCGCGGTCAAAGCCCCGCCTTCGTCTTCTCGATCAGCCGCACATCCTCGACGACCATGCCTTTGTCGACTGCTTTGGCCATGTCGTACAGGGTGAGTGCTGCGACCGAGGCTGCGACGAGCGCCTCCATCTCGACTCCCGTCTGGGCTGTGGTCGACGCGGAGGCCTCGATCAGGACGACGCCCTCGCGCACCTCGAGCTCGACCTCGACGTGCGTCAGTGGAAGCGGGTGGCAGAGCGGGATGAGATCGGATGTGCGCTTGGCCGCCATGATTCCCGCAAGACGCGCAGTCCCGAGGGCATCGCCCTTCGGCAGATCGGCAAGCCTCCGGGTCGTCTCGGGCGCCATTCGCACACGCGCCGCGGCGCGCGCATAGCGCCGCGATGCCGGCTTCTCGCCCACGTCGACCATCCTGACGTCGCCGGAGGCATCGACGTGACTGAGGTCGCCTGTCGTCCCGGACACCGTGGGATCGTAGACGGCTGGCGGCTATCAGCCGCCGGCAATCCGCTCGGTTGCGCGCGCGCCGTTTTCACGTGAAAACGCGCGAGCGCCGCTCGGAACCGCTTCGCCCGGCAGGTCGAGAACGAACGATGTCGGGTTCGATGCAGGCTCGAGCCTCAGCTCACCGCTCATGAGCCGAGCGAGTTCACGTCCGATCGCAAGCCCGAGGCCGCTCCCCGACGCCATCCCGCCGTCGACCCGGTAGAACCGCCCGAAGATCGCCTCTCGTTGGCTCTGCGGGATCCCGGGGCCGTCGTCGGCGACCACCAGCTCGGCACGAGCCTTGTCTCGTCGCGCACGCAGCGTCACGGTCGTCCCTGCAGGCGTGTGGGTCATCGCGTTCGTGGCGAGAGCCCGCCCGATCTGCAGGATCCTCGCGTCGTCCCCTCGGCACCAGACTTCGCGGTCGATCGCGAGCGTGAGCTCGTGGCCCGTCGACGCTGCGACGTGCTCGAGCTCGCCGGCGAGCATGTGCACGACCGATCCCAGGTCGACGGGCTCACGCTCGACCTGCATCTGGCCCGCGTCCACGCGCGACAGGTCGAGCAGGTCGGTGGAGAGCTTCGCCAGCCGCTGCACCTGGCCCTGCATCGTCTCGATGAACTCACGCCTGGTCGCGTCATCGAGCTCTTCGTCGGCGAGCAGCTCGAGGAAGCCTCCGATCGAGAAGAGCGGCGTGCGAAGCTCGTGCGACGCATTCGCCACGAATTCCTTACGGGCGTTGTCCAGCTGCGCGAGATGGACTCGCATGCTGTCGAAGGCGCGCGCGAGCTCGCCGATCTCGTCGTTGCCGTGGTCGACTACCGGAGCGCTGAAGTCGCCGCCCGCAATGCGCTCCGCGGCGGTCTCGAGCCGGGTGAGCCGGTTCGAGAACATCCCCGCCGCCGTCAGGCCGAGAACGAGTGCGAGGAGAAGCGCGAATGCCGTTGCGAGGAGCAGTCGTTCGCGGACGAGGCGGACCGTCGCGAGCGAATCGGAAAGTGGCGCCTGGAAGAGCACCACCGCCTCCTCGCCCAAGGGGATGGCGACGTTCGCGTAGTCGCCGGCCGAGTGCGCCACGCGTCCTCGCTCGACCGCGCCGCTCATGAGAGCGGCACGAGCAACGGGATCCGACGCCACGTCCCGTGAATCACGGGTGCGCGAGTCGGCCACGACGACGAGAGCAGGGCGATCCCTGGAGAGCACGTCGAAAACGACGACGCGCGCGTTCGTCGTCGTCGCGAACCCTTCGATCCGCTCCTGCCACAGCAGCGTGTCCTCCGACAGTGAACGCGCGAGCGGAACGGCCGCCTTCTCGAGCTGTTCGAGCCGTGCGTCCACCAGCCGGCGCTCGAGTGAGGGAACGACGATCATGTACGCGGTCCCGAGCGCGCCAGCGACGATCCCGACGAGGACGAGCACGATGCGGACTTTGATTCCGCCCGGGACGGACACCGGCTACTCCGGCCTGAAGCGGTATCCGGCTCCGCGCATCGTCAGGATGAGCTCCGGATCGCTCGGATCGCGCTCGATCTTCTCGCGCAGGTGGCGAACGTGCACGTCGATGGTGCGTGGCTCCCGATAGTCGGCGCCGCCGCGGAGGCGCTCGAGCAGCTCGCGGCGTGAGAACACCACTCCTGGACTGGATGCGAGCACGACGAGCAGCTCGAACTCGATGAACGTCAGCTGCACGCTTTCGCTGCGAACCTCGACCGTTCGACGCGGAACATCGATGCGCAAGTCGCCGCGCTCGACGATCTCCGCCCGCTCTCCCGCGAGATGGGGGGAGGCAGCCCGCCGCAGCAACGCGCGCACACGACTTCTGAACTCGCGGATCGAGAACGGCTTCGTGATGTAGTCGTCGGCGCCGAGCTCGAGACCGAGGACCTTGTCGAGCTCCTCGCCGCGCGCGGTGAGCATGATGATCGGGACGTTGCTCTCACTACGGAGGCGTTTGCACACCTCCAGCCCGTCGAGGCGCGGGAGCATGACGTCGAGAACGACGAGGTCGACCTGCTCCTCGTCGAAGCGGCGGAGAGCCTCTTCGCCATCGCGCGCCTGCACGACCGCGTAGCCGTCCCGCTCCAGCGGGTACGTGAGCAGGGTCTGGATGGATTCCTCGTCGTCGACGAGGAGAATTGTCGAAGAAGTGGGCATCGGAGCGTTGGCGCAGGCCCGCGGCTGCCGGCACGCCTACTATAGCCCGGCGATGGAAGCGGCTCCGCCCCGGTCGCGCGGTCGCCGGCTGCGTCGCGGCACTGTTCAACGGCCTGTTGACGCACGGCTCGTGCGGCTGGGGTTCCTCGTGGTCGTGCCTGCGCTCCTCGCGCTTCTGTTCTCCATTTCGACAACGTCAGCGCTTCCACGGTTTCCACTCGACCCGCTGTTCGACGGCGCCGCCGCCGCGTCGTTCACGGAGACCCTGGAGGCGCAGTACCCGTCTCGTGTGCCCGGATCGGACGGCGCGCGCGACGCTGCTCTCTGGTACCGCGAGACCGTGTCGGCACTCGGGTTGAAGACCGAGGAAGACGTGTGGACGGACGATCTCGCGGGCCTAGGCGAGGTGGAGTTGAAGAACATCGTCACCGTGGTGGCCGGCCGCACGCGCGAGGCGGTCGTTCTCGTCGCCCATCGAGACAACGCCGGAACGGAAGAGCCGTACGGCGAGAACGCCAGTGGGACTGCCGCCCTGATCGAGCTCGCGCGGGGGTTCACATCACCGAAGTCCGGCGCCAACCCGGTTCCGCAGCACACCCTCGTGCTCGTCTCGACCGACGCCGGAGCGTTCGGGGGCGCCGGCGCCGCGAGGTTCGTCGAGACCTCGCCGTTCGCACAGGGGGCGATAGCTGTCGTCGTGCTCGACCGGCTCGACGGCGTTAGCCCGCGTCTGGCGATCGCTGGCGACCGCCCTGTGTCTCCCGCCCGTGCGCTCGTGCGTACCGCCGCGCTCCGTGTTGCCGAGCAAACCGGAGTCACGCCGCAGCTGCCGTCTATCCCCTCGCAGCTCGTCGCACTCGGACTTCCGTTCGCCCTCACCGAGCAGGGGCGCTTTCTGGGCCAGGGCCTCTCGGCCGTGACCCTCACGACGAGCCCGGACGCGGAACCGGGCGCCGATCGCC
>JBGSXQ010000346.1:0-5686 GCA_041751315.1 Gaiellaceae bacterium
CGCCTCGATCTCACCCGCTACCTGCGAGGCGAGCTCGCGGGTCGGGACGAGCACGAGCGCGGCCGGACGCGAGTCGACGGTCTCGAGTCGCTCGACGATGGGGATCGCGAACGCGATCGTCTTGCCCGAGCCGGTCGGCGCCTTTGCGAGCACGTCGCGGCCCGCAAGCGCCTCCTCGAGGACGCGGGCCTGGATCGGGAACGGGGTGATGATGTCCCGCGAAGCGAGCGCACTCACGATGCGCGCGCTCACGCCGAGTTGGGAAAAGGACTGCTGCATTCGATTCGACTCCTATGTCTGATGCTTGGTCGAGATCCGTCTGCCTCGACCCACAGGAGGAACCGAAGAAGTCAAACCTCACGGGACGACGGATGCCGTCCGTGCCCGCAGGGTAGCAGCAGAACCGACGTACACCGCTGTCCCTACACTGGAAAGACACACAGGACGAATACAGATGGCGCGGCCCGCGCCCTCCTTATCCGTTCACGGCAGGAGGAGACGCCTATGGCCATATCCGCGAGCGAGCGATCGCTGTTGGAGCAGGAGGGAGTCGCGCACCGCGCTGCACGCCGGCAGTCGAACCAGCGCAAGGCGGCAGGAACGTCTGCGAAAGCGGATGCGCAGGGGCTTGTCGAGCTCGCCTGTGAGTGCTGGGCGGTCGAATGCGAACGAACCGTGAAGGTGCCGCTCTACGTCTACCGGCGCATGCTCGACGCCGGAGACCAGTACCTTCTCCAGGCTGGCCACCATGCGTTCGCGCAATACCGCACGATCATCTCGGTGGGTCTCATGCGCATCGAAGAACGCGCCTGAGCCGATCACTCAGGCGGCCGGGACCGTCTCCTCGTCCTCTTCACCGACGTCCTCCAGCTCGCTCTCGGGCTCGACCCAGGTGCCGTCGGCCTTCGCTCTCTTCACCGCCGCCGCAGCCTGCTTCTTCTCGAGCTTCCGAGCGCGCTTCTCCTTGACCGCTCGCTCGCGCGTGATCTTCGCCATCGTCTGCTGCCGTTTGTTGTTGCTCATCCGTTGTGCCTCTCTGTCGAGTTACCGGGCTTCGAGATACTCGTAGCGAGCGACTGCCGTGGCGCGCTCGAAGACCCGGGCTCCATCGCGCTACTGCAGACGCCCTCCCGCACGATAGTCCGAACGGCAGACACGGGCCGGCGCTGGCGAAGCGATACGGTCAGCGGATGACGACTCGTCCGAGCCTCCCGACGGACTGGCTCGACGATCTGAGCGGGTTGCTCGCGATCCCGAGCGTGAGCGCCGACCCTGCCCACACAGCGGACGTCGCTCGCGCGGCCGAGTGGATCGCCGAACGGGTCCTGGGCCTTGGTGGAGCCGCTGATGTGCGCGAGGACGGCCGGCTCGTCGCCGGCGAGATATCCGGCCCCGCCGGCGCTCCGACGATTCTCGTCTACGGGCACTACGACGTCCAGCCGCCCGCACCGCTCGAGCTCTGGGAGAGCGACCCCTTCACCGCAGAGATTCGAGGCGAGTGGCTGTATGCGCGGGGGGTGGCCGACGACAAGGGTCAGCTCTGGATGCAACTGAAGGCGATCGAGGAGCTCCTCGCAGAGGGCCCCTCGCCCGTCACCTTTCGCGTCGTCTGCGACGGCGAGGAGGAGACCGGCGGAGACGCGATCATCCGCTTCCTGCACACGGACGACACGCCGATCGACGCGTGCGTCGTTTTCGACGGATGGATGAAGACGCGCTCGACCCCCGAGTTCGTCGTGGCCACGCGCGGTCTCGTTGCGCTCGACGTCGAGGTTCGAACGGGAGAGCGCGACCTTCACTCCGGGCACTACGGCGGCACGGCGCTCAACGCGATCCATGCGCTAGCGGAGGCGCTGACGGCGCTCTTTCCCCGTAACGGGCGCCTCCCCGATCCGCTGCGAGCCGGCGTGACGGCTGCGAGCGAAGACGAGGTCGACGGGTGGAGCTCGTTGCCCCTCGGCGCCACGGAGCTCGCTCGCGTCGGCGCCGTGCCGCTCGACGACCGAGCGGCCGACGAGTTCTACGACCGCGTCTTCGTCGAGCCGTCACTCGACGTGACCGGGATCCTCGGCGGAAAGCCTGGGATGCGGAACACGACGCTCGTCTCACGCGCTGAAGCAGGCATCACCATTCGCGTCGGGCCCGGACAGGATCCCGCCGAGCTCGCCGCGGCGGCAGAGACGCTCATGCGCGACGCCCTTCCCCAAGGCGCGACGCTCGAGATCGTCAAGGCCGACCTGACGCCACCGGCTGTCCTCCCGCGCAACACACCGATCCTCGAGGCGGCGCGCGGCGCCTTCGAGAGCGTCTTCGGACGACGTCCGCTCATCGTTCGGGTGGGCGGCACGCTCCCGATCACGGCGGGGCTCGCACAGCGCGGCATCCCGACGGTGATGGCCGGGCTCGCCCTTCCCGACAGCCACACCCACTCGCCGAACGAGCGCATGCTGCTCGAGACGTTCCCGCTCGGCGTCGCCGCCGCGAAGGAGACCTACCGCCGCATCGGCGCTCTCAAGGGCGCGTCGGACTGATCTGCCCCCGTGTGCTGAAACAGCTCGATCAGATAGCCGTCCGGGTCCAACACGAACAGCTGGTCGTAGCCGTCGCCGCGCGGCATGGGACCGCCGACGAGCTCGACGCCGTGCTCGTGCAGGCGCCGCTGCGCGGACATGAGATCGTCGACCTCGAGGGCGACATGCGTTGCGAGGCCGACCGCCGCGCTCGGGCCCGGATCGCGGGTGCCCGCCCTACTCGTCGTCTCGGCCTCGACGAGGAGGTGGATCTGGTCGTCTCCGACCTGGAACCACGCGCCCTCGAAGACGAAGTTGCCCGGCCGCGCGACCTCCTCGAGCCCGAGGGCGCCGCCGTAGAACCGGCGTGAGCGCTCGAGATCGGCGACGATCAACCCGCAGTGCTGAAGCCTGTACGGCACGGCCCGTACGCTAACCGGAAGGAGCACACATGCCGCTCATCAGGGTCGAGCTCTTCGACTACCGCGTGAACGACGAGACGAGCGCGGCGCTCATCGAGAAGCTCACCGACGCGCTCTGCGAGGCGACCCACCCGGGGCTCAGGGATCACACGTGGGTCATCGTCGAGGGCCACAATCCGCGCAACTGGGGGCTCGGTGGGAAGCCGTGGCCGGTCGACGCGATGCCACCTGCGTCGTCGTCGTAGGATCGCGCCAGCAACGAGAGGAGACGAGCGATGCCGGTCATCGAGGTAAAGCTCTACGACACGCGCGTGAACGAGGAGTCCGTCCCGAAGATGATCGAGGCGCTGACCGAAGCGCTGCACGAGTCGAGCGGCGCGGCGAAGGAGCGGATCCACGTCATCATCCAGGGCGTCCCCCCAGCGCATTGGGGCCAGGGCGGCACGCCCGGGCCGTAACGCGAAGCGGCGCGGCCTCGTCGCAGCTACGTGACGGACGCGGTGATCAGCTGGAGCTCGACCGGTGGAGCGCCCGGCTGCATCGCCTGCGTCTCGCGTGCGTGCATCAGCGTCGTGCGCACGATGAGCTTTGCGCGCGCGAAGTTGTCGAGCTGCGTCGGCACCGGGCCGACCCGCTTTCCGAGGGCGTACCCGGCCGCGTTTCGCCCCATCGCCATGTACGAGTCCAGCGTGTAGAGCGGCGACATCCCGAAGAGCTCGAGGTTATCGAGCGGCTGGAGATCGGCGCGATGGATCACCGCAGTTCCCTTCGACTGGAGGCCGATCGCGACTCCCGACCCGGAGAGCAGCGCGCCGTCGTGCGCGATGAACGCGACATCCGCGCTGCGACGGACACGGACGACGCGTGGCTCACCTCCCTCTGCGCGCACGCCATCGCACACAGCGTCGAGAACCGCGCGGTGATCGATGTCGGAGATCGTGCGACGGAGGGCGTCAGCGAAGGCAGGCCCGACCGCGACGACGACCTCCGCCGCATCTTCACCCCCGGTCGCCAGCTCTCCCTCTGACACGACCGCCTCCGCCAGGGCGTCGTCCCCGATGAGATCTGCGGGCGCGACGACGTGCGGAAGGCTCTGGAGAAGCTCCCAGCGCGCGCCATCGAGCCGGTATCCCGTCCCCGGCCCCGCGTACTCGTTCGGGTCATTCACCGCCGAGCGGACGAGCCCGTCCGGATCGATGACGGCGGCGGTCTGCAGGTAGTCCGCCGAGACGCGCTGGCGCTGCATTCCCAGCACCGCCTCGGCCACGTCGCCGAACCCCGCGGCATCGAGTGCGACTGCGACGTCCAGCCCGGAGACGCCGCGGGCGAGAAGCTCGTCCGCGGCCTCGACGTCCGCCGCTCGGTCGCGATCGGGCATCTCGCGCGCGTCGTACCCCGACGCGGCAACCGCGACCTCCTCGTCCGAGATCTCCGGCAGGTCGAGCGCGGAGAAGACCGCCTGAACTGCACGCGCAGCTTTCTCTCGCACCCGTAGGAGCTCGTCCTCCGAGACCGGCTCGATGCCCGCATCCACCTGCCAGTCACGCTGGATGGTGAGCCACTCGTCGAGGTCGTCCGCGTCGTAGTTCCCGCCACCGAAGGTGTTGTCGTGGCGCGGCATGACCGAGTAGCCCGAGGTCACGAAGTCCGTTCCGGGCAGGAACTGGCCCATGAGCTTCGCCGTCTTGCGGATCTCGGAGTGCGATGCGATGGCGTCGTTGCCGGACGCGACCTCCAGATCGAGCCAGGCAGCGAGGACGTTCTCGCCGAGGATCGCCCGGGTCCCGCCCGGCACCGAGAGGACGAGAGCGACGCACGAGATCGAGCCGTTCTGCACACCCTGCGCGCCCGCCGCACGCACGACCGCGAGGCAGCGCGCCTCGAGGTAGAGCATCGACATGCCCTGCGCGTAGCCCATGAGCGCTTCGGAGCCCGTCCCGGACGTGAAGCGCACCTTCACGCCGCGCGAGGCGTAGGCGGCACCGAGGAACGCCTTCGACCACGGGGTGTCGTCGCCGTCTACGAAGACGGGCTCGGTGCCGTAGACGGAGAGTGTCTCCGCGTACGTCACGAGACCACGTATCGCGAGCTCGAGGTTGCGCCGCTCCTCGACTGCGCACTGGGTCATCGCCCCTGGGCGTCCGGTCTGCGAGCCGACGAGGAGCGCCAGAGCATTCAGCGGCGCGTAGCGCGCGACGCCGACCGTCGTCTCCATCTCCGCGAACCCGCGTCGGGCTGCCTCGGCCGCGTCGGCGGCGAGCAGGGCGGGGCTCTCCTTCAGGTTCGTCACGTGCGCCTGGTTGCCGGGGGCGCGGCGGGAGCGGAGCTTCTTGAGCGCGAGCATCAGCTCGACGGGATCGAGCAGGCCGATGACGCGGGCGAGCTTTGCGGGTGTCAAGCCCCGCGACAGCCGCACGAGCTCGGCTCGCGGCGCGCCGATGTCGACCAGCATGCGCGCGAGTGCGAGATCGTCGAGGGCCATCGCCTCGGCTACGACGTCGAGATCGAGGCCGTGGGCGACGACGAAGCGGTCGATGACGTCGAAGTCGGGCGCGTCGCGTCCATCCATGCGCGTGACGACACCGCCCTCGAGGACGAGCTCCGGATCCGGGTCGTTCGGGCCGTTCGCAGCGACGAGCCCAAGCTCCGGATAGGGAGCGACGAGCTGCTCGAGCTGAAGATCACGGGTCGCCCGCGAGGCGAAGCGGCGGCTGGTCATCGCGCGAGCAGGCTCCGGTCGGCGTAGGCCGCGGA
>JBGSXQ010000347.1:0-4495 GCA_041751315.1 Gaiellaceae bacterium
CGACACTCGGCGGGCGCGGAGCCGGCGACGCGTTCATTCGGCACGATCTGTCGACCGCGGGCCTGTCAGCGGAGGAGATCGAGCGCGCGGTGGCGGTGCTGGCGCCGGAGAGCGAACGTGCTGCGCGCATCGTCGCCCGTCGCGGCGCAACGCCGAAGACGGCCCGTTACCTGGCAGGGAAGGGGTTCTCGCGGGATGTCGTCACGTCTGTCGTTGCGCATACGGTCGACGAAGCGTTAGGATGACGGGGCTCTCACCCGACGTTTTTCCTGCACGCACACGCTTTCTGAAACCTTGATCAGCACCAAGAATCCGTCCATCCGTCCGCGACAGCCACTGCGGAGCTGTCGCTCGAGGATCTCGCACTCTCGAACGTAGGCGTCCGGGCACAGTCCGGGAGGCGACCGTGCAGGTCGCTCGCCGGGTGAGAGCACCCCGCGGGACGAGCCCGCGGGCAACCCATCCTCCTCCAGGAGGCTCCATTGCTCTCGGCCGGCGCAGCGCTCATCGGAATCATCGTCGGCGCCGCTGTTGCGTCCATCGCGCTGATCGCCTGGTCGCGTTCGCAGGTGAGCGTCGCGCGCGGGGAGCGTGAGCGACTGCTTGCGGATGCCGAGCGCGAGGCCGAGTCGGTTCGGCGGGAGGCGCAGGTGGACGCTCGCGAGCAGGCGGTTGCCCTGCGCAGCGACGTCGAGCGTGAGCTTCAGGATCGGCGGGTCGAGATGGCGAAGATCGAGGAGCGACTGCTTCAGAAGGAGCTCGAGGTCGATGGCCGCCTGACCGAGTTGGAGCGCAAGGAGCAGGGGCTCGGCGATCGCGAGGTGCACGTGAAGGCTCTCCAGGACGAACTACGCGACGCACAACGCGATGCGCTCGCGTCGCTGGAGAAGATCTCCGGCCTCACGGTTCACGAGGCCAGGCAACAGCTCATCGAGCGTTCGAAGGACCTCGTCCGACACGAGCTCGCCCGGGAGGTTCGGCAGATGGAGGAGGAGGCGCGGTCGGATGCGCGCCGCCGCGCCCGCGCTCTCGTCGCCGACTCACTGCAACGCGTCGCCGCGAGCCATACCGCAGAGGCGACCGTCACCGTCGTCGAGCTCGCCTCCGACGATCTGAAGGGACGGATCATCGGCCGCGAGGGTCGCAACATCCGCTCGCTCGAGCACCTCACCGGCGTCGACTTCATCATCGACGACACGCCCCACGCGGTCGTCCTGTCGTCGTTCGACCCGCTCCGACGTGAGGTGGCACGGCTCACGCTCGAGAAGCTCATCGAGGACGGCCGCATCCATCCCGCCCGGATCGAGGAGATGTACTACCAGGCGAAGGCGGACCTCGAGGAACACATCCTCCAGGCAGGGGAACAGGCTGTCTTCGAGGCGAACTGCGGCGAGTTCCACGAAGAGCTCGTGCGCGCGCTCGGCCGTCTGCGCTACCGGACGAGCTACGGGCAGAACGTGCTCAAGCACACGCTCGAGGTCGTGCACCTGGGCGGGATCATGGCGGCAGAGCTCAAGGCGGGTGTCAAGACGACGAAGCGCGCAGCGCTTCTCCACGACATCGGCAAGGCGGTGAGCCACGAGGTCGATGGATCGCACGCAGTCATCTCGGCGCAGCTTGCGCGCCGCTGCGGCGAGTCAGAAGGCGTCGTGCACGCGATCGAGGCGCATCACTCCGAAGTGCAACCGCAGACCGTCGAGGCCGTGCTTCTCATCACGGCCGACGCAATCTCGGCCTCACGCCCCGGCGCGCGGGGAGAGAGCCTGGAGAACTACATCAGGCGCCTGGCGGCACTCGAGGAGATCGCGGCGGCCAAGCCCGGCGTCGCCAAGGCGTATGCGCTCCAGGCCGGTCGCGAGATCCGGGTGATCGTTGAGCCGTCCGAGGTGGACGACGACGGCGCGGTGTTGCTCTCGCACGAGATCGCTCGCGAGATCGAGGATCAGCTCGAGTATCCCGGGCAGGTGAAGGTCATCGTCATCCGCGAGAGCCGTGCGATCGAGGTGGCGAAATAGAGACGAAGACGGCCGCACGTCGTTGGACGGCGGTCTGGGAGCGCGCGTGGCCCAGCCGAGTGCCGCTTCGGCGAGGCGCTCGTCGCCGGAGAGCGGGCGGCAGTCGAGTGGTGGGCGGTAGGCCCCGCCCACGACGGATCGGTCGAGTCATTGGCGGGGACGTCGATGTCGCGAGTCGACTCCGACGGCCTCGTCGTCGAGCAGAGAGACGCATGGGGACGTGAGAACGGAAGGCGGGACCTGCCGGCGTGGGCGCGTGCGGGCCGATAGGCAACCGCTCGACCCTACAATCCGAGACCTGATGCGCCGCTATCACGTGACCACGTTCGGATGCCAGATGAACGCGCACGACTCCGAGCGGATCAAGGGCATGCTCGAGTCGCTCGGCCTTGGTGAGGCACCCGGGCCCGAGGACGCCGACGTCCTTGTCTTCAACACGTGCACGATCCGGGAGAAGCCCGACACGCGACTCGCGGCGTACCTTGGGAACGCGGGAGCTATGAAGCGCGAGCGTCCTGACACCGTTATCGCCGTCGGCGGGTGCTATGCAGAGGCTCAGCGCGATCGGATCTTCGAGCAGTACCCGTTCGTGGATGTCGCATTCGGCCCTGGCTCGATCCCACACCTCGGCGACTGGATTCAAACGGGCGGGTACGCGGTCGACCGCGGTCGCTTCGGGACACACGACCACTTCGCGGCCCATCTCCCGATACGCGGTGAGCGGCGCTTCCAAGCCTGGGTGCAGGTCTCGATGGGCTGCAACTCGGCATGCGCCTACTGCATCGTCCCGTCGGTACGCGGCCGCGAGCAGAGTCGGCGTCCCGGTGAGATCGTCGCGGAGGTCACACAGCTTGCGGAAGCGGGCGTGCGGGAGATCACGCTTCTCGGGCAGAACGTCAACTCGTGGGGGCGCGATCTCGCCCCTGCCCTGCGAACGGAGTTCGGCGAGCTCCTGCGGGCGTGTGATCAGGTCGGAGGGATCGAGCGCATCCGCTTCACGAGCCCGCACCCGAAGGATTTCCGCGGACCGGTAGTCGCCGCGATCGCCGAGTGCCCATCGGTCTGCGAGCATGTCCATCTCCCGGCTCAATCCGGATCGTCGCGCCTTCTCAAGGCGATGCGTAGGACGTACGACCGTACTCGCTACCTGCGTCTTGTCGAGACGCTGCGCGCGGCCGTGCCCGATCTGGCGCTCGGCACCGACCTGATCGTGGGGTTCCCTGGCGAGACCGACGACGAGTTCGAGGAGACGCTCTCACTCGTGCGGGAGGTCCGCTTCGAGAGCGCGTTCACTTTCATCTACTCCCCGCGGGCGGGCACGGAGGCGGCCACGCTCCCGGATCAGGTCCCCGATCAGGTCAAGCACGAACGGCTCGAGCGCCTCGTGGAGGAGGTCCAGGCGATCGCCGCACAGCGAAACGCGGAGCGCGTCGGACGTGTCGAGGAGGTGCTCGTCGAAGGGCCGAGCAGAACGGACCCGGCCGCATGGCGCGGTCGAACCCGACGCAACACGACCGTCAACTTCACCGGACCGGTCGTTGCGGGGGAACTCGTCGACGTGCGGATCGAGGACTCGACCTCGACAACGCTCCGGGGCACGGTCGCCGCGCTGGTTGCCGCGTAGCTCGAGGATGACTTTGCACACTTCTTTGCGGATGCGTGACACACAGGTGCGAAAGTCGAAGCTACGCTTGCAGCGGGTGGTGGGCCGGGGTGCCCCACAGGACCTGCCCACTTTGCGCGACGACGTGATCGCGATCTTCGGGCCGACCGCCTCGGGCAAGTCGGCCGTCGCAGCCGATCTGGCCGCGCGTCTCGGTACCGAAGTCGTGTCCGCGGACGCGCTGCAGGTCTACCGCGGCCTCGAGATCCTCACGAACCAGCCGCACGACCCCACGAGGCTCGTGGCGATCAGAGACCTGTCGAGCCCGATGTCGGTGGGCGAGTACGCGACGCTCGCACACGATGCCGTCGATCAGCTCGTATCTCAGCACGGGGCGGCCGTTGTGGCCGGCGGGACAGGTCTCTACTTCCGCGCGGCCCTCGCAGATCTGCAAATACCACAATCGGTCGGGCCGTCGGCACGGGCGTGCTGGGAGACCGTCTACGACGCCGATCCGCTAGCTGCGCATGCGCATCTGGTCGAGATGGATCCTGAGGCAGCGGCTTCCGTTCACGCGAACGACCGGCGTCGTGTTGTTCGTGCGCTCGAGCTGGCCGAGGCGGGCGCATCACTCGCCCCGCCCGACGCCAAGCTCTGGTCGGAGCACACCCGTCGACCCACGCTCATCGTCGGGCTCGTCATCTCTCCGCGGGAGCTCGAGCTGCGCATTGCCCGGCGGGCGGACGAGATGTTCCGACGAGGTGTGGTCGAGGAAGTGCGTGCCGCCGTGGGTGGGCCGATGTCAATGACCGCGCGCAAGGCGCTCGGGCTGGAGGACGTCGCGACGCTGCCGGCGTCCGAGGCGCGCGAGCGGCTG
>JBGSXQ010000348.1:0-7769 GCA_041751315.1 Gaiellaceae bacterium
GGCAAGACGACCGCCGCACGCGCCGTCGCAGACGCCTTCCGAGCAGCGCGGGTGCCGGTGATCGGCGCCGCTCCTTCAGGCATCGCCGCCGAGAAGCTGCAAGACGAGACCGGCATCCCCGCGACAACGCTCCACCGGCTCCTCCAGCAGCCGCTCCCCGAACGCTGCCTCGTCGTCGTCGACGAGGCAGGCATGGCCGAAACCCGCATCCTCGCCCCGCTGCTCGAACGCGTCGAGCATGCGCAGGCGAAGATCGTCCTGATCGGCGACGCCTCTCAGCTGCCCGCGGTCGGTTCCGGTGGCCTCTTCACGGGCATCGTCGAACGACACGGCGCGATCGAGCTCGGCGAGAACCGCCGCCAGCGAGACCGCGACGAGCGGCACGCCCTCGAATCGATCCGCAACGGCCTCGGCCGCGACTACCTCGCGTTCGCCGAAGGCAACGGGCGCCTGATCTCGTCCGACGCGCCGGTCAGAACGAAGATTCGCTTGCTCTCCGACTGGTGGGAGGCCGCCCGCTCCGACCTCTCCGGGAACATCATGATCGCGCTGCGCCGCCGCGACGTCACAGAGCTCAATACGCTCGCCCACGCACTCATGGACAGCCACGGCCGCCTCGGCCGCAAGCGCCTCACCGTCGCCGGAGCCGAGTACGCAGCAGGCGACCGGATCGTCTGCCTCCGCAACGACAACTCCCTCGGCGTCAAGAACGGCACCCGCGGGACGGTCGAAGCGGTCGACCGCAAGCACCGGACCTTGACGGCAGTCACCGATCGCGGCGACCGAATCGAACTCGGCGGCCGCTATCTCGAAGTGGGCCACGTCCGCCACGCATATGCGCTCACCGGGCACGCCGCCCAAGGCGTCACCGTCGAGGGCGCCTTCGTGCTCGGCATCGGCGGACAGCGACTCCAGGAGTGGGGCTATGTCGCCCTGTCCCGTGCTCGCCAGGAGACGCGCGTCTACGTCACCGCCACCCCGCGTCAGCGCGAGAGCCACTTCCACGACCTCGACGACCGTGACCCGGTCACCCGCCTCGGACAGGCACTCGAGGAGTCAGCGATCGAACGGCTCGCGATCGACCAGCGCGCGCTTCCGTCTAGCCCGCTCCATGACAGCCGCCCGGAGATCGAGCAGTTCAACCCGACTGCTGAACGAGATGCACAGCTCCGACTCCTCGACCAGGAGCGCCTCGCGCTGACGAAGGCGCGACGGCGATCCGAGCTGTCGCTTCGCGAGGCTGAGCACAGGCTCGACCGACATCGCGTCCTCCGACGCGGAGGACGCAGGGGGCAGGTGATCAAGGAAATGGCGTCCGCGCGGGAGGCCATCCGCATCGCCGACGACAGGCTCAGCGCGCTCGCATGCGAACAGCGAAACCTGCGGAGCGCACCTCGACGGCTGGCAACATCGGTGCGCTCATGCCCGGAGCACCTGGCCAAGCCACTGGAGCACGCGCCGGAACCGGCGATGGAGATCTGACCTGTGGTACGCCGTTGAGGCGGGTGCGCATCGTCACGCACCACCGCTTCGCGGTTACCCACCACGCTACTAGTCACGCGCCAGCCAGCGATGCGAGTCGTCGCTGGGCGGCGTGCACAGTCAGTTACGGTTCCGTCCGGACCCGCGACTGAATCTGCACGGCGAGCGCCCTTGGTGACTCCTCGCCCGCGAGTTCCCTCAGAGCATTTGCGGGTTTCGTCTTCGACCCGTGAAGATGCGGGGATGTTGTGGATGCAGGTCCGACCATATGCGGCTCCGCGACTCGTGGTCCGGCCTCGGATCGCACTTACGAGGGAGTCGGGGCGGCGCGACGCGACGTCCCGAGGATGACTCCGAGCGCAACAACCATCACCGCCGCCGCGTAGACGAACGCCACCGTCGGTGAGGCAACGGTGTAGAGAACCCCGACGACTGCGCTGGCTACGAGATTGCCGAAGCTCTGCACGGCGGCAAGGAAACCGAACGCTGACCCGCGGATTACGTCCGGAGCGAAGGTCGCGACCGCGGCATGCTCGGCGGTCTCGACCAAGCCGATCCCGACACCAGCGGCAGCAAACGCCGCTCCGAGCAGGAGGATGCTGGCTGAGTCGACGGCGAAGAGGGCGTACGCCAGTGCGAAGCATGCAACCCCGACGCCGAACACACGCACCATCCCACGACGGTCGCCGTGCCACCCGCCGGGCACACTGACGAGGGTCGCAGCGGCGTTGTAGCCCACGTACAGCCCGATGGCGATCTTCACCGCCGTGTCCTGTCCGTGGCTAGGTGTGAGCAGGTCGGTTGCCCGGAGGATCATCAGGGTCGCGGCCATGTTCGCGACCTCGAAGAGCGAGACGCCGACCAGGAACCGACCGAGACGTCCTCGGAGCACCGGCCGAACGTGTACGCGCAAAAGTCGCCGTTCTCTCGAGCTCGGCCGAGCTGTGTGCCGAATCGCGTAGACGATTGCAGCGACGGCGAACAGCCCTGGGATGATCGACAAGAGGATCGCCGTCCGCACGCTGAAAGCCGCGACGAGTCCCAATGCCAGAAGCGGCCCTCCGATCGCCCCGAGGTTGTCCATCGCACGCTCGAACCCGTAGGCGCGCCCGTAGCTGTCCGCCGGCACGACGTCCGCCAGGAGCGCGTTTCGCGCAGGAACACGCAGACCTCGAGCCGCCCATGCCCCGGCTCGCAATATTCCCACCTGCCAAGGCGCCGTGGCGATCCCAATCAGCCCTGAAAGAACAGCGGTCGCCGTGTAGCCGCCGACGGCAGCGGAGCGGCGGCGGTTCGGGTCGTCCGCAAGTGGACCGCCGGCGAATCGCGCCGCTCCGGCCAACCCATCCGACACGCCTTCGATGAGCCCGAGAGCGCTCGCGGGGGCTCCGAGCGTGGCGGTTAGGAAGCTGGGCAGGAGCGCAGTCGGCACTTCGTGGCCGAGGTCAGCCAGCAAGCTCGCTGTGCCGATGCCTCGAACACCCGGAGTGAGCCACTCCGCACGTGCTTCGCTCCGAACCTCGACCGGCTGCATCGCGGCGATGCTACCGCGGACCGAGTTGTCCAGCGAAACGTGACTAGTTCAGGGTCGCCGCGGGAACTGCGCGCGCGCACCACAGACGGATGAGTCAACCATTCTCATCGCCCGACGTGATCTTGTTGCACGTCCCCTCCTGGGGGGCCTTGCTCGAATCAGGGGCCGACGGCTGCGAGACCCTCGAAAACGCAGTCGCGAACGGCCGGTGCTGGCACCCAGGTGACGGGCCTGTTGCTCGACGGAGAGCCGTCGAAGGCGAGTGCGAATCCGCTGGCTGCAAGGAGGAGCGGTAGGGCGCCCCGCAGTTCGTCGCTCGGATGCTCCGTGATGTCGAACCGGATAACGAAGTCACAGAGCACCGGCCGCTCGAAGCTGACGTGGAGGAGCAGCCGCCACTTCGGGTGCCGACGACTCGGCGAGAGGAGCGACCACCCTGTCTCGACATGGCCGCCTGGCTCGCTCTCGAGCACGCGAGCAAGGTCGAGCACATCCCGCCTGCCCTGCGACTCGACCCAGAGCGCGACAGTGAGGCCGTGTTCCGGGTCGCCGTGGGAGACGACCGCCGAGACGCATGGAAGCGCGTTACGCGCGAGTTCCTCCAGTCGGCGACTCAGCCGCTTCGGCTTCAGCTGAGTGAGGCTCTCGACCATGATCTTCACCATAGCTCTCCGCCTGGACGGCACCACGTGACGCCCCTCTTGCGGCGCGTCGCAACTGCGGATCCTTGAACCACGGCCGCATGGCGATCCTCGCCGGCGGCAAGTGTCCGTAGACGAGCACTCCCTGCCCCGGCGTCATCTCACGCAGGACGTGCGCGGGCGCGAGCGTCCGGTAGGTGAAGGAGTCGGTGGTGGAGCGTCTCCCTTCGGCGCCTCGGGTCGAGGCAACCTGGCGCACCTCCTCGTCGCCAAGCAGCGCGGCGACGTACTCGAGCGTGCGCGGGTCGCCGATGCCGGAGAGGACGACCTTGGCGCGGTGATTGGAGACGATCGTCGGGGCATGGTCGCGGCCGTATACGGCGTTGATCTGGGCCATGTCCTGGAAGACCGAGACGAGTTGGATGCCCTGGCCCGCTCCCGTCGACGCGAGTGTCGGCAGGTCGCGAAGAGGGGCGATGTTTGCGCACTCGTCGAGTACAAGGAGCAGGGGAGGATCGAGCGGCTTGCCGCTCCGGTTGGCCCGCTCGTAAGCACCTGCGACGATCTCCTGGATGAGGGCCGAGAAAAGCGGCCTGAGGCGGCGTTGCTCGTGCGCTGGCGCGCAGATGTAAACCGTGTGGTGACCGCCATCCAGCACGGCGTCGGCATTGATGTCGGAACTCTCCGCAGACGCGAGGACGCCCGGGTCCGCGTAGGCCGCGAGCACCGTTTCAGCGGTCGCATAGACATTCGATCGTGTTCGTTCCTCGCGCTTCAGGCTCGCGGCGAATGCGTTCGAAGCGGCCTCCTCGTTCGCGAGCGTGAGGCCCCACTTGGGCTCGTTCTCATCTTGCGTGTCGAGCCACTTGACGACGTCGCCAATGGTGAGCCGATGGTGGAACGCGGCCAGAAGAAGAGGCGCGAGGAGCTTCTCGGCGGCTCCGTGCCAGAAGCGGGCGTTCTCGATCCCGGCGCTCGTGGCGCGGGCGGCATCGACGAGCCAGGACGCGACCCGCTGAGCTCCCTGCCAGGTCTCGCAAGCGGCTAGTGGCGTCCATCCGGCGGTCGCGTAGCCGGTGCTGTGGGTCGGGTCATAGATCAAGAAGTCCGCGTCCGGGATCTTGCTGCGCGCGGCGTAGGTGTCGTTCAGGAGGTCGCTCTTGATCGACGTGGCGAGCACCGGCCCTTGCCACTCGAGGATCGCGGGGATGGCGAAGCCGGTCGTCTTGCCGGACTGCGTCGGCCCGATCACGATCACCGACTCGCGAGGCTCGGCCGCTATCAGGTGGCCGTCGATTCGGCCGAGCGTGAGCCGTCGGGGCTGCGACGCGCGGACACGAAGCGTTCGGAGATCCCGCGTCTTTGCCCAGCGCGCACCGGCTCCGCGTGACCGTGCCGCTCGCGCCCGATGTCGGATGAGCAGAAACGTCCCGACTGCAATCGGTACGAGCAGGACGGCGAGCGTGGAATAGAAAGGTATAGGGCCTGGAATCAGTGTTCGCTCGGGCCCGGGCCACGCGAGCGCCGGATCGCCGGCGTGGGCATGGAAGCGAGCGAGTACGAGTCCCATCTCCGCGAACCGCGTGTTCGGCCACGCGCCTCCGAACAGTCGACCGGAGATCTCGCCGGTGGCCCACAGCAGTCCGCCAACGACAAGCACGGCAGCGACGGCCCACAGGGCACCCCTCTCGAGCGGGTGCATGCGTTCTTCGCCCGACACCGGGAAGCGCGGCGGTCTGCGCTCCGATGTCACGCCGCCCGCCGGGTCGTCATTCGGGCGTCCGTGTCCACCAGCCCGTTCTCGACCGTGGAGCGTTGGTGCTCCACGAGGAAGGAGCGCTCGCCGACCTTCCAGAGCGCCCACCCGCGGCGCAGATGGGGCAGCAGCTCGGCCTCGGTGTCCGTGAGACCAAGCAGTTCCCGCGCGTGGGGGAGCTGGTCACGGGGCTGCGCGTACACGACCTTGGTCTCGGCGTCGGCCAGCAGCCCTTCGGCGAGGCGGTGCTCGCGGCTTCCCTCGGCACCGGCGGCGCGCAGGTCGGAGAGGCGGTGCAGGACGACGAGGTTCTGGGTGCCGAGGGCGCGGGAGAGCTTGAACGACTGCTGGAGCCATTCGCCGATGCCGAGGCTGGAGAGGATGCGCCAGCCCTCATCGACCACGACGATCCGCTTCGTGCTCCGCTCGTCGGTCTCCGCTTCGATCATCGCCTGAAGCCAGGCGGTGGCGCAGGTCATCAGGATCCCGAGCGCTGCCGTCTGCGTGTTGAGGACCGCACGGAGGTTGAGCACGACGAGCGGCGCGTTGAGATCGAGCCCGGGAGTGGTCGGTCCGTCGAACATGCCGCGCAGGTTCCCGGTGCAGAGCTGGTCGAGCGCGAACGCCATCGGCCGCACGACGTTTGCGATGTCGACGACGTCCATCGCCAGCGCCTCGGCCATCTCCGCGGGCGGATGCACGAGCACGTCGACGACGTCGGGCAGCGTCGGCTCCCGGCCGGAGCGACGAGCCAGCACGACGATCGCTTCCTGGCCTGCACGCTTCTCCTCGGGCGTGAGGGGCCGCTCGAGCGCGGCCGCTGCGACCGAGTAGAGGAGGTTGAGCTGCCGTTCGGGGCCACCGCGCGGGGTGAGCGGGTTGAGCCGGATCGGCCCTCCCGGCGAGAGCGCGATCGGCTGAACGCAGAGCGCCTCCGCGAGCCGGTCGTACTCGCCCTTGACGTCGACGATCCACGCCTGCCGTCCGAACACCGCCTGGCGCAGCACGTACGTCTTGACAAGGCTCGACTTCCCGCGGCCGACGATCCCGATCACGACCGCGTTCGGGCTCGTCAGCTCCTTGCCGTACAGCTGCCAGGGGTCGTAACAGAACGAGCCGCCGTACACGTCCCGGCCGAGGTACACGCCGCGGCCCCCGAGCCCGCCTTCGGCGACGAACGGGTAGGCGGCCTGGATGTGCGCCGTCGTGGCGCGATGCCCGGGCTGGCCCCGCGCCTTCACCGCAGCCCCCGGCAGATCGGCAGCGTGTAGGTGAACGCCTCCGCTTGCTGTCCGTAGAGGCGGAGCAGCTCGAGCCGGGACATCTGGGCGGCGTGCTCGATCTCGGAGCATTCGTGCTCGAGTTCGTCGAGGGTATGCGCGGAGACGGTCACGTAGCCGGCGAAGCGGACTGCGGCGTGTCCGTCTGCGAGTTCCTCCTCGCGGCGGGCGACGGCTTCGGTCTGGCGCTTTCGCCTGGCGGTCTCGATGAAGCCCATGCGGCCGCGCAGCTCCCGGTCTGCGACGTCGCTCGTGCGAGATGCCTCGACCTCGCGAATGGCCTTCAGCGGGGAGATCGGCTCGATCGTGACCGCGATCGCCCGCACCATCCGTGTGTGCAGGAGAAGGGGGGAGAGGAAGGCGGCGCCGACGTCGACACGCGGCCAGCTCGCGATCCAGTAAGTCGCATGAACGGCGCCGTCCGTCCGGTACGCATTCCACGACTCTTCCGTCCCGAGCGGCCATGCGGCGGCCTCGTCGATGCCATCGCGGTCGGGGTCGGCGGCCGACAGCTGTGCGAGGCCCGGCCGCGACCAGGGGTCGAACGCCACGCGTATCGCGGTCGCGACCATGCCGGGACGAAGCGCGCCCACGACACGGATGTCTGCCGCGGCCAGGCGTTCTGCGAGCGCTTCGACCTCGCGCAGAAGGACCGCGCACGCTCCGGCGTCGGGTCCCATCTCTCCACCTATGCGCTTGATGGGACGCCAAGCCCGTTTGGCGTCGATCTGCACGGACACGAAGAGCTCGTGATCGCGCGTCACGGTCGGGGCCCTGGAGGTCAGCTCGAGGTACGACCGCATGGCGAGCGAGTCGAGGGGAACGACGTCGCGCGCCCAGGCTTCGCCGAGGTAGCGGCCGATCTCGTCGCCGTCGGCGGGGACGGTGCGCTCGACCCACTGGATCCGGCTCACCGGCGACCCCTCACGCGCAAGACCGGCGAGCACGCCGCCCCAGCCAGCCTGCCTTGTCTCCTGTTCGGCGCGGTCGAGAAGCCCAAACGAGGTCACGCGCACCGCCAGCACCGCGGTGTAGGAGCGAGTGCGGCAATCCTTCAGCACCCCGACCGGCTCGCC
>JBGSXQ010000349.1:0-5389 GCA_041751315.1 Gaiellaceae bacterium
GGCGGCGTCGCAGCGGTTGCTCGGCACGCCGAGGACGAACCGCGGCGGCCAGTTCACGTTCCACGCGAAGTCCGGGACGTTCTTCCGCGCGACGGCGACGGTCCCGCGGTCGTCTCCGCCGGGGCTCTGCTTCGTCCTGGAGCCGTTCCTGCGCCCGATCCCGTGCGTCAACCCGACGCTCAACGGCTTCTCGGTGCAGAGCCGCACGATCCGCAAGCGCTGAGCACCGTATCCTCGGCCGGTTGCCGCGACCGTCCGCCTCGGCACATGCTCGTTCGCGGACGAGGGGCTGATCAAGAGCTGGTACCCGCGCGGCGTGTCCACCCCCAAGGCGCGTCTCGGGTACTACGCTGAGCGCTTCGACACTGTCGAGGTCGACTCGCCCTACTACCACCTTTTCGACCCCGATGTCACCAGCCGTTGGGCGCAGCGCACGCCGCCCGAGTTCACGTTCCACGTGAAGGCGCACGCCTCGATGACGGGGCACGAGCCAGCGGAGCAGGCGTCGGCGTTCGCGGCGTTCCGCGCATCGCTCGAGCCGCTCGAGCTGTCCGGCAAGTTGCGCGGGATCCTGCTCCAGTACCACCCCCGCGTCGTGAAGTCGGCGGAGGCGAAGCGAGAGCTCGAAGCCGTGCGCGACCTCCTCGAGCGCAACGGCCTTGCGTACGTGTCCGTCGATGCGCCGCGGACACGGGCCTCGAACGTCGTCCCGCCCGTCGCGGCGGACACACCGCGTCGCCTACGTCCGCTTCCACGGACGTAACGCCAAGACCTGGAACATCCGCTCGGAGAAGTCGTGGCAGCGCTTCGACTGGATGTACTCCGAAGCGGAGCTGGCGGAGTGGGTCGCAGGTCGTGATCCGACGAGGCAACAGTCACGCTGCACGCCCGTTAGTCACGGACGCGCACGCGCAGAATGCAAGTCTCGTGGACACTCGGGGCCGGTTCCGAACGCCGGGTAGAGTGCGCCGTGCAGTGAGCGAGGTCTGGACGACGTACTACGACGCGATCGGCGAGGAACCGCGTGAGACACTGCTCATCGCCCTCGAGCGTCACGAACTCGAGCGTGGAGCGAACCGCAGAAAGCCGTTCGCCGTCGACCTCGGCTGCGGCTCCGGTCGAGACACGGCAGAGCTTCTCAGGCGTGGCTGGCACGTACTTGCGATCGACTCCGAGCCGACCGGTATCGACCGGCTGGTGCAGCGCGCCGCCGGCAACGGCAACGCGGCTCGCCACCTCGAGACGCAGGTTGCTCGCTTCGAGGACGCATCGTGGCCCAAGGCCGATCTCGTGAACTCGAGTTATGCGCTGCCGTTCTGCCCTCCGGTTTGCTTCATGGCCGTCTGGGAACGGATCGTGGCTTCGTTGGCGCCCGGAGGGCGCTTTTGCGGACAGCTCTTCGGAGATCGCGATGAATGGGCGTCCCCGAGCCGGGCTTCGGCGAGGGACTGGGGTTCACCACCCGGCATGTCCTTCCACTCGAGGGAAGACGTGCTAACGCTCCTTCGCGATCTCGACGTCGAGCACCTGGACGAGGTGGACGAAGACGGCACGACGGCGGTCGGCGACGCGAAGCACTGGCACCTGTTCCACATCGTCGCGCGCCAGCCTTGAACCCGACGGAGCACGGCCCTCTCAGCCGCATCGGTTGCTTCTAGGCCGACCGCAGACGGGTGTCGGCGAGGAGCTGCTGCTCCGTCTCGGCGAGGGCGAGCGGGGCGGCGCAGGCGTTGCAGAAGCGCGCACCGTCGGGATTCTCCTGGCCGCAGCGGGGACACGTGAGCATCACAGCGAAGCCTATGGTGCGTCCCGGGCTATGAGGGCGCTTCCTGCAATCCGCGTGACCGAAATGTGGACACAGCCCGTTCGAACGGGTTGTGATGCGTTGCCTAAGAGAGGCTTAGCTACCCCAACAAGCGCGATGAGACAACGGAGTACAACGTCCCGCGACGGCACCTCTACGCCCGAATCTCCATGGTAGGGAGGGGTTCAAGCACGGAGCCGCGCACGATGCTGGACTCGTCTCTATGTTCCTTCCATGTCCGCGACCGTCCGACTCGGGACATGCAGCTGGGCCGACGAAGGACTTCTGAAGGCGTGGTATCCACGAGGCGTTTCGACCGCCGAGAAGCGGCTTCGCTACTACGCCGAGAGGTTTGGCACCGTCGAGGTGGATTCGCCCTTCTATGCATTGCCCGACCCAGACGTGACCCGAAGATGGGCTGAGCGCACGCCAGACGAGTTCGTGTTCCACGTCAAGGCGAGCGCGGCGATGACGTGGCATCAGGACGAGCCGACCGATGCGGCGTTTGTGCAGTTCCGTCGCGCGATGGAGCCGTTGGAGCTATCCGGGAAGCTCCGTGGGGTGTTGCTTCAGTACCACCCGCGATTCGTCAAGTCAGTAGCCGCCAAGGCAGAACTTGCTCGCGCCCGTGCTCGACTCGATCCTCTCGTTCCACTCATCGAGTTCCGCCACAAGTCCTGGATGGAACCCTATGAGCAGAGCGAAACGCTGGACTTCCTTGAGCGCCACGACCTCGCCTATGTCTCGGTAGACGCACCTCGGACGAACGCCTCGAATGTCCTGCCACCCGTGGCGGCGGCAACGCACCGGCTCGCCTACGTTCGGTTCCACGGACGCAACGCGCAGACATGGAACATCCGTGGCGGCACCGCAGCAGATCGATTCGACTGGATGTACTCAGAAGAGGAGCTAACCGAGTGGGTTGATCCAATCCGTCGAGTCGCTGAACGGGCAGATGAAACCTACGCACTGTTCAACAACAATCGTGACGACTTCGCTCCTCGGAGCGCCATGATCTTCAGAGGTCTGCTCGATGAGGCTGGCGTGCCTGCGAGTGGTGCCGTAAAGCCTCCCCCCGAGCGTCCAACGCTCTTCGATCTTGACTAGTAGCTGACAAGTAGACGTTATTTCAACGACAATCGGGATGACTTCGCACCTCGCAGCGCCGTGATCCTCAGGGGTCTGCTCGATGAGGCTCGTATCCCTGTTTCAGCGGGCTCCGCCCGTTCGTCGAGGTCGCGCGCCCGGGCCGATCAGCCGGGCGGAGCGACGAGGTCGACGACCTCGTCCGCGGCGAACGCGTAAGGAACCAGCACGCGGTCGGCCCCCGCTTCCTGCAGGCGCTCAACATCTTCGTCGTGGTGCGTCGCAATGGCGACGCGGCCCTCGAACTCGTGATCCTCGAGCGCGTGGAGCAGCGCCAGGTTCGTGTCCGTGTGACGAATCGTGCTGATGATCCAGCCGGAGCTCGGCAGCGGGAGGATCGCCGGCAGTTGAGGATCCTCCACGTCGGCGTACATCACGCGCACGCCGTCGTCGGCCCACAGGCCCAGCGCGACCGGGTCGAAGTCCACTGCCAGCACGTCCACACCGCGCTCGCGTAGCCCGGTTACGACGCGGTGCCCGAACCGCCCCAGCCCGAGAACGACGACCTCGGGCTCTGCCGCCTCCGGCAGGTCCTCTCCGCGTGCGTCGCCCGAGCGCTCGAGGCGCTCGAGCACGGGAGCAAAGCGCCGGGCTATGGCCTCGGAGCCGAGGAACAGGTACGACGAGACGGCGATCGTCACGAGCGCAACGACGGTCAGGAGCGTGGCCGTCTCCTCATCGATGTGACCGACGCTGAGCCCGAGCGCGGCAAGGATGAGCGAGAACTCGCTGATCTGCCCGAGCGTCACGCCGGTCTCGAGGGCGACCCGGCTCCGGTACCGCATGAGCGCGAGGACGACCGCGATCACGAGCGGCTTGGCGACGAGGACGAACGCCGAGAGGACCAGCGCGGCGACAAGCTCGTCCCTCGCGTCGCCGAGGTCGAGGCGTGACCCGAGATCGATGAAGAAGAAGAGGAGCAAGAAGTCGCGCACGGACGCGAGCCGCGAGCCGATCGCCTCCCGGTAGGGCGTCGAGGCGAGCGAGAACCCGGCCAGGAAGGCGCCGACCTCTGTCCCCACGCCGACGACCTCGCCGGCGGCCGCGAACGAGATTGCCCATGCGATGGCGAAGAGCAGGAGCAGCTCGGAGCTCCTCGCCACGACGTGGAGGAGCGGTTCCAGGACCCAGCGCATCAGCGCGGCCACGACCACGAGAAGCGCCGCGCTCTTCAAGGCGATCGTCAATGCGGAGGAGGCCAGCGACCCGGAGCTCTCGCCAGTCGTCGCCACCACGATCAGGACGACGACGACGACCAGATCCTGCACGATGAGGACGCCGACTGCGAGACGCCCGTGGAGCGTCTCGAGCTCCTGACGGTCGGAGAGGAGCTTGACGACGATGATCGTGCTCGAGAACGAGAGCGCGATGCCGACGTAGAGCGCCTCGACGCCTCCGAGCCCTAGTGCGAGAGCGAGCAGGAAGCCGGCCGCCGCCACGAACGCCACCTGTACCGAGCCGACGACGAGAGCGACCGGGCCGAGCCGCCGGACGACGTGCAGGTCGAGCTTCAGGCCGACCACGAAGAGGAGGACGGCGATGCCGAGCTCCGCGAAGAGGGCGAGCACCTCACCCGGTGCCACCACTCCGAGCGCGCTCGGCCCGACGAGCACGCCCACGGCCACGAAGGCGACGACGAGCGGCTGTCGGAGCTTGAGCGCCACGAGCCCCGCGATCGCCGAGACGAGGAGGATGAGCGCGATGTCCTCGAAGAGCTCCTCCGTCAACGCCGACGCCCCGACGTACGTTGCCAGCGATGAGGAGCTCACGGCGATCGCTGCGTCACGACACCGTCGATTCTGCAGGGAGCCCCGGATCGCGAGACCACTCGCGCCACGAGCCCACGTCGTTGCGTCCGTCGTAACCCGCGGTCACGAGTAGCTGCACGGCTTACCGGGAGCGGCTTCGCTGTGGCGCATCGAGCGTTCCGGGCTCGGGCGCTTACCTCCGCGCGGTCGTGGCCTCGCTCGATCGCTCCGATGCTGCTCGAAGGTGCCTGGAGCGCGGAGCCGACGCGCTCGCGATCGGACGCGCCACGGAGGCTGGCACGATGACCGACCACGGCCGAGCGGCGATCCGCACGGCGATCTGCTCGCAGTCGAAGCACAGGGGACCCATCGTCAGGGTCTCGCAACCGGGCGCGGTGCACTGCGTCACCATGGGCATGAGTCTCGACCTACCCCCTCTCGCATCGCTTTTAACCACACCTTTACAGTCCGGCCGTGCGCGTGCTCTCCGTGAACCACGGCCCGAGCGTTCCGGGCGGCGTCTTCGACGAGGCGGTCGCTGCGGCAGGGCACACGCTCGAGCGCTGGCTGGTGCCCGACGGCGACGCGCCCGATCCACCTGCGCGCTACGACGCGATCATGGTCTTCGGCGGCTCGATGCATCCCGACCAGGACGACGAGTTCCGCTGGCTCGCGCACGAGGAGCACTTCC
>JBGSXQ010000350.1:0-2756 GCA_041751315.1 Gaiellaceae bacterium
GAGCGTGCGGCCGGCGGCGGGGCCGTCGAGGACACGGTGCTCCGCGAGGTCAGCGAGGCAGCGGCCGATGTCGGAATCTCGGCGAACACGGCCGAGGCGAGAGAGATCGCCCGCCGCCTCGCCGAGGTCGAGCTTGGCTAGAGCGCTTCGAGGAATCCCGAGCTGGGCCTGGCTCGCCGCGGTCGTCGTCGGCTCGACCGCGGTGCGCGCGATTCTGGGGCGCGACCTCGTCGCGCCGTTCATCTTCGTCGACGAGCTCATCTGGTCGGAGATCGCTCGCGGGATCGCCGAGGCAGGCCAGCCACTCTTGCGCGACGAGCCCAACCCTGGCTACAGCATCGTCTACCCGCTGCTGATCAGCCCCGTGTACGCCCTCACCGAGAACCTGCCGGATGCGTACGCGGGCGTCAAGACGGTGAACGCGCTCCTCATGTCGCTCGCGGCGATCCCCGCCTTCTTCCTGGCACGCCGTGTCGTCCGTGATGGGCTCGCACTTCTCGCCGCGCTGATGGCGGTTGCCGTTCCGTCGCTCGCCTATACGGGCACGGTGATGACGGAGAACGCCTTCTACCCCCTGTTCCTCCTCGTCGCGCTCCTGCTCGTCCTCGTGGTGGAGCGGCCGACGCCGCTCCGGGTCGTGCTGCTCCTGGCGCTCGTCGGACTCGCGTTCGCGACGCGCGTTCAGGCGGTCGCGCTCGTGCCTGCGCTGCTCGTGGCGCCGCTCGTCATTGCCGTGTTCGAGCGTTCGGGGCTCCGTGCGGCCATCGCGAGATTTCGCTGGCTGTACGGGATCATGGCCGGTGGCGCGCTGGCCGTAGTGCTGCTCCAGGTGGCATCCGGGAACCTCCTGGGCGCGTACGCCGCAGTCGGCGATCGCTCCTACGACCTCTCCGAGGCCTTGCGCTATCTCTGGTGGCACGTGGCGGAGCTCGCGCTCTACGTCATCGTCGTCCCGCTTGCCGCAACGATCGTGCTCGTCGCGCGCGCCCGCGGCCTCGATCGGCCGCTCCAGGCCTTTCTCGCCGCGACCGTCTCCCTCACCGCCTGCATCGTCGTCGTCGTGGCCGTCTTCGCATCGCAGTTCTCCAATCGAATCCAGGAGCGGAACATGTTCTACGTCGCGCCGCTTCTCTGCATCGCGCTCCTCGCATGGGTCGAGCGCGGCGCCCCCCGACCACGCGTGCTCGCCGCGCTTGCAGCGGGCGTCTCGGCACTCCTCGTCGTCTCGATCCCGTACGACCGCTTCCTCACGACGTCGGCGATCACCGACACACTGATGCTGCTGCCGTTGTGGTCCCTGCAGGATCGGATAGGCGCGGAGTGGATCGAGTTCGCCGCGCTCGGCCTCGCAGCCGGCCTCGCGGCGGCGTTCCTCCTCATCCCGCGGCGCTACGCTCTCGCGCTCCCGCTCCTGGTGCTCGGGCTGTGGATCCTCGCGATCCGGCCCATCTGGTGGGGCACTCACGGCCTCGAGCGCGCCTCCATGGGCTCGCTCTTCCAGGGGATCAGGACGGCCGAGCGCGACTGGATCGACACGGCTCTTCCGAACGGCGAGACCGCCGCGTTTCTGTGGACCGGCCGCACGGATCGCCTGACGGTGCATCAGAACGAGTTCTTCAGCCGCGGTGTGGGCCCCGTGTACTACGTGAGCTCTCCGACCCCCGGCGGCCTTCCGGAGACGCAGGTGACGATCGACGACGGGACCGGGCTCGTCACGATGGCCGATGGGCGGCCCGTCCCCGACCGCTTCCTCGTCGCCGACTCCTCCTTCGAGCCCGATGGGAAGCCGCTCGCGCGCGACGACGGGTGGGGGCTCACGCTGTGGCGGTCGACTCCTCCTCTCATCTCGGCGGTGCGTATCGACGGCCTATATCCGGGTGACACCTGGTCGGGACGCGAGGTGACCTACGTCCGCAGGCGTTGCGCGAGGGGGACGGTCGCCGTGCTGCTCTCGAGCGACCCGAGCCTGTTCTTCGAGCCACAGACCGTCGTCGCACGCTCGAACGGGAGGGTCGCAGGACGCGTTCAGGTGGGCCCGTACGGGCGTGTGCACCTACGAACGCCGGTGGCGCCGGCTCCCGGCTCGACGGACTGCCGCGTCGTGTACACCGTCACGCCGACGGCAGTGCCTGCCGAGGTCACGGGGGGCGCGAACGCCGATCCGCGAGAGCTCGGAGTGCACTTCGAGCGCTTCTCGTACCAGCCCGAGTCGTGAGGATCGCATTCGACGTGAGCCCGCTGAGCCACCCACTGCTCGGCATCGGGAACTACATCCGAGGCTCGCTCGGAGGTCTCGTCGAGGCCGCCGGCTCCGAGCACGAGATCGTGGCGTTCGCGCCGACGAGCGTGCGCGGTCCCGGCCGCATTCGTGCGGCGCTCGCAGGTCTCGACGTGGAGCTTCGGACCTGGCCGCTGCCAATCTCGCATGCGGTGCGCACTGCCTGGAGCGCGGCCGGGCGGCCGTCGACCGAGCGACTCATCGGCCGCTTCGACGTCCTGCACTTCTCCGACTGGATGTACCCACCCCAGCGGAGCGGCGTGCGTGCCACGACGATCCACGACCTCGTGCCGCTTCATCACCCGGAGTGGACGACTGCCAGGACGCGTTCGATGCACGGCCGCAAGTACCGCAACGCCGCGACGACCTGCGACGCGATCTTCGTGAACTCGTCCTTCACCGGGCGCGACGTCTCGGCGACGCTCGGCGTGGCCGCGGAGCGCATCCACGTCGCGCATCCGGCGCCGAAGGCGGTCTT
>JBGSXQ010000351.1:0-2407 GCA_041751315.1 Gaiellaceae bacterium
GCGGCGAGACCGATCCCGAACGCGGGCAGCTCGCGCGAGCTGCCACCGCTGACCGCGGGAGCCCCGATCGCGAACGGCCCGTAGGTCGTCTGCGACTCGCCGAAGCCGCTGTGAATCGTCACGTGCCAGTCGCCCTCGGTCGGAAAGACAACGTCCGCGTGGTACACGCCGTCCTCCGAGCCGGGTGCGGCGAGGAACGTCGACGAGACGAGCGAGTCGGCTCCCTGGATGGTGACCACGGGCTCAAGGCCCGCGAGCGGCGTGACGCCGTGCTGCTTCACGAAGATCGTCGGGCTCCAGGTAGAGCCTGCCGAGATGTCGTCCGGAAGTGGTTCGAACCCGACCGATGCCCAGCCGCCACCTGCGGCGAGCGGCGCAGTAGCCAGTGCGGCGACGACCGCGGCGAGAACGACGAGTGCACGCATGGAATCCTCCTTCGAGTCGCTTGGGGGAAATACACCGCTCGCGGCCAGGAGGGTCCCTCGTCAGCGACTCCTCGGCACCGCCATGGTCTCGACCTTCGGCGCGGGGCCTCCTGGGCCGCCGCGGCGCCAGGTGCGCTGCCACCAGACGAAGAAGGCGGCCGAGAGCACGATCGCGAGCCCCGCGACCCACACGTTCAGGCGAACGCCGCCGATCTCGTGCGACGGATCGACGCGCAGCATCTCGATCCAGACCCGACCGATGCTGTAGACGAGCACGTAGAGCGCGAAGAGGCCGCCCGGCCGGATGCGTCCCCTGAAGCGGCGCTCGATGAGCAGGAGCACGCCGGCAGCGGCGAAGCACCACAGCGCCTCATATAGGAACGTCGGATGGAACGTCTCTGAGTCGACGTCGTCGATCGGCCGGTTCTCGGGGTCGATCTCGAGACCCCAGGGGAGATCGGTCGGCCCCCCGAAGAGCTCCTGGTTCCACCAGTTTCCGAAGCGGCCGACTCCCTGCGCGACGAGGAGCGCAGGAGCCACGCAGTCCGCGAGCTTCGACACGGATGCGCCCGACCTTCGAGCGACGATTGCGCCCACGATCGCGCCCAGGCCGATCCCGCCCCATACGCCGAGGCCGCCCTTCCAGATGGCGAACGGCCCCCACCACTCGTCGGGAAGCTCGTCCCAGCTCGTGATGACGTGGTACAGCCGCGCGCCGACGATTCCCGACGCGACGCCCCAGACGGCGACGCGGAAGATGAGATCCCAGTCGCCGCCGCGTCTCGTCCAGCGAATCCCTGCGACCGCGACGGCCGCCGCAATCGCGAGCAGCAGCGTCAAGCCGTAGAAGTGGATCGAGAGCGGGCCCAGCTCGATCGTGCTCGAGCTCGGCGACGGAATCGAGAGAAGCAGTGTCACGCCGCGGCATTCTGCCCACACGGGGCCGTCCGCGCACGAGAACCGCTCGGGCTACAGCAAGATCTGGAGTGCGAGCTCGACCGTGCACCCGCGCTCGAGCAGGCTAACCGCCTCGTGGAGGTCGATGTCGTGGCTCGCCGCAAGGACGATCGCCGCCTCGGGGTCGTACCCCGCGCGCTCCAGCGCCTCGTGCCGCCACTGCTCGATTCGATCGCGCTCGGACACGTGTACGAGCTCGAGTTCTGCCGCAGACATTCCGCCGCCCTTCGCCTTTGGGGATGCTCTCACTTGGCTATTCGTCCGATTGGACGTATCGGACGCCCCCTTTCCGGGGGGATTGCGTTGAGCACCGGTAAACGTTCTATGAACGCAGCCGCAGGCAGGTTCCTGCAAACTCGTCGCGTGCCCTTCTGCTCGCAGTGCGGAACCGACAACCCCGCCGTCGCGAAGTTCTGCTTCGCGTGCGGATCGGCGCTCGTCAACGCGCCCGCACCGGCCCCCCCACAGGAAGTGCGCAAGGTCGTGTCGATCGTCTTCTCCGACCTCAAGGGCTCGACGGCCATGGGCGAGAAGCTCGACTCGGAGTCGCTGCGCGAGGTGATGAGTCGCTATTTCGACGCCATGAGCGCCGAGCTCGAGCGCCATGGCGGTGTCGTCGAGAAGTTCATCGGCGACGCGATCATGGCCGTGTTCGGCCTGCCGACCCTGCACGAGGACGACGCGCTGCGCGCGGTCCGCGCTGCGGCCGATATGCAAAGCGCGCAGGCTGTGCTGAACGACGAACTCGAGCATCACTGGGGCGTTCGGCTGACTGTTCGTACCGGCGTCAACACGGGCGTCGTCGTCGCGGGAGACCCGACCGCAGGTCAGCGGCTCGTGACCGGAGACGCCGTCAACGTCGCGGCGCGGCTCGAGCAGGCAGCCGGCGCGCAGGAGGTCCTACTCGGCGACCTCACCTACCGCCTCGTCCGCGACTACGTCGATGTGGAGGAGGTCGAGCCGCTCGAGCTGAAGGGCAAGGCCGAGCCCGTGCCTGCGTACCGCCTCGTCGGCGTGCGCGAGGA
>JBGSXQ010000352.1:0-3836 GCA_041751315.1 Gaiellaceae bacterium
CGACCGGACGCACTGACTGCCGCCGGCGCGCTCGAGCTCGCGACGCTCGGCGGCGCGCGTGCGCTCGGGCTCGAGGACTCCGTGGGCTCGCTCGTTCCGGGAAAACAGGCCGATCTCACGGTGCTCTCCCTCGCCGAGACGTCGTTCATCCCCTGGGAAGATCCTGTTACGGGAGCGGTTCTCGGCGGATCGCCGCATGCCGTCGTCGCTACTCTCGTGTCCGGCAAACCGCGGTATGCGAAGGGAGGGACCACATGGCTCGAGCTGATCGACGCAGCGCGCAGCGCGCGCGGCCGGCTGCTGCAGGACGCAAGTCCGCAGTCGTAATCGAGGACACCATGTTCTTCCCCAGGCTTCGCAGGCATGCGAAGTGGATGTTTCTCTTCCTCGCGCTCTCGTTCGGCCTCGGCTTCACGTTGTTCGGAGTCGGCGCCGGTGGTGTGGGCGTCGGTGACGTGTTCCGCGACGCGGGAGGCGCCGAGGGCGTGCTCTCGGTCTCCGATGCCGAGAAGCGTGTGCTCGACAACCCCAAGGACCCCGAGGCGTTCAAGGATCTCGCCACCGCCAACCAGGCGGAAGGGTCCATCGACGACGCCATCGAGGCGATGCAGAGCTATGTCGCGCTTCGCCCGAAGGACCCGGACGGGCTCCGTGAGCTCGCAGCGCTCTACCTCCAGCAAGCCTCCGAGGCGGGCGAGCGCGCGCAGATCTACCAGTACCGCTCCGCGTATCTTGCCCCGGGCGGAATCCGCGACACCATCTTCCAGATAGGTGGGAGCCCGCTCGAGCCCGATCCCATCACGAACGCCGTCAGCTCCCGCTACGAGAACGAGATCGCAGCAGCGTCGTCAGAGGCGCAGTCGGCGTCGGCGCAGGCCGTCGAGCAGTACCGCAAGCTCGCCGCACTGCAGCCCGACGACCCCACTCTCCAGCTGGAGCTCGCGCAGGCGGCGCAGTCGGCGAACGACCTCGCGACGACCGTCGCTGCCTACGAGGCATTCCTGAGGCTCGCACCGGACGATCCCACCGCGCCCGAGGTGCGTCGGATCCTCAAGCAGCTGAAGCAGTTCGGCTCAACGGGCTGAGTCGTCCGGGATAGACTCGCCTCCCGTGAGGCCGGTTCTCCTCCTGGTCGTGGCGTCCGCCGGAGCGCTCGCGCTCTCCGGCTGCGGGAGCGGCGGCTACACGGCGGGTGGGAGCCAGGGAGCCGGGAAGCAGACCTTCGTCCAGGCGTGCGGGGGCTGTCACGCCCTCGCTGACGCAGGAACCTCCGGCACCGTCGGGCCCGACCTCGACGATGCCTTCGCCGCTGCGCGCGAGGACGGCATGACGTCCGACACCTTCACCCAGGTCGTTGCCGGCCAGATCCGCTGGCCGATCGAGTCGACGTCGACGGGCGCACCGGGAATGCCGGCCGCCGACCAGACCCTCCCCCACTGCGACGACGTCGAGGGAGATTCGTTCTGCGTCGAGGATCGAGATCAGGCCGTGGACGACATCTCCGTGTACGTCGGCGCCGTGGCCGGCACGGGGATCACAGCCGAGAAGCCAACCGACGGCAAGTCCATCTTCACGACGAGCTGCGGCTCCTGCCACACCCTCTCGGATGCCGGCACGACCGGCGCGGTCGGCCCGAATCTCGACGATTCGAGGCCGTCGAAGGCGCTCACCGTCGATCGGGTGACGAACGGCCAGGGGGCAATGCCCTCCTTCAAGGACTCACTCGACGAGCAGCAGATCGAGGCCGTCGCCGACTACGTCTCGGGCGCCGCGGGTCGGTAGGAGGCGGCGCTCGCGCCGCCCTGGGCGAGGAATGCGTCGCCCTACGACGTATCCGTAGAAGTCTCCGGGAGATCCACGACGACATGCGTGACCGGTACGTCGTAACGGGCGCGCGTCGATTCGACGATGCCCTTCTCGAGCCAGTTCGACCTGCCTGGCGGGTGCGTCGAGATGACGATCTCGTTCGGCCCGAACGTCCTGACGGCGTCGTCGATCGCCACCAGCGGATCGCCGTCGCCGACGATGCCGGACGCCTCGATACCGACCAAGGCGAGCCGCGCAAGCATGACGTCGAGCCGCTGCTGGGCCGCTTCGCGAGCCGGATCCTCGTCCGACGTGTAGGTCTTGAGCCGGGAGTTGAGCGCAGGGCAGACGACCTGGAACTGGGTCTTCGCCGTGAGCGCCAGCGTGCTGATGGCGCTCAAGAGCTCCTCCCCGCCGACGGTCTCGTTCGCCACTACCAAAACGCGGCGCTCGCCAGGCCCTCCCAGCGCCGACACGTGCTCGCGCTCGGGAGCAGGCCCGCGCTGACGCAGATAGACGGCCACGGCTGCGGCGGAGAGGCCGAGGAACGTGACGAACCCGAGCAGCGTAGAGGCTGCTGACATCAAAACGATGAGCGCGAACGCCCCGATCGTGATGAGCAGGAACCGGAAAGCCGCTGCTTCGCTGCGAAACGGGCTCTCCACGCGGTGACCTCCTTAGAGAAGGTAGACCGTCGCGTACACGACGATCCACATCACGTCCACGAAATGCCAGTAGATGCCCGGGAGCTCCACGCCGTGGTGGTGCTCGGGCGAGTAGTGGCCGCGGAAGCCGCGGATGGTGACCATGAGCAGCAGGCTGAGGCCCACAGCGACGTGAGCTCCGTGGAGGCCGGTGAGGCCGAAGAAGACGGATGCGAACGCGCCGTCCTCCGTGTTGAAGCCGACGTTCAAGTACTCGACGACCTGGGTCAGAAGGAACGCGAGCCCCATGAGGAACGTGAGCACCATCCCGGCCAGGAACGCCTTGCGCTCGCCGCGCTTGATCGACTGCAACGCCCAATGCATCGTGAAGCTCGAGGTGACGAGGATCGCCGTGTTCACGCCGGCGACGAAGACGGGGAAGTGGTAAGGCTCGGGCGGCCAGTGATCCGGTGCGCTCGGGTTGACCACCCGCACGAAGAAGTACGCGGCGAAGAACGACCCGAAGAGCATGATCTCCGACCCGATGAACAGGAGCATCCCGAGCGTCCGCGGGTCGACTCGGGAGCTCTGGTTCGCGGGCGGCGGGCCGTGGTGGTCGTCGTGGTGCAGCGGCTCGGCGTGGGCTGTCACGCGCCGGCTCCCACGAGTTCCTCCACGACCACGTGCTGGACGGGCAGTCCGCTCTGCGAGCGCAGCCGGCCGACGAGGTCGCGTCGGAGCCAGCCCGAGCGCTCGCCGGGGAACGTCGACACGATGATCTCGTCCGTGCGGTCGTCCTCCACGGCCTCCATAGCCGCGACGAATGGATCGGGATGCGCGATCTGGCCGTGCACGTCGAGACCCTCGGACCGGAGGATGGAGAGCGCGGAGCGCAGCCGGCGCTCGGCCTCCGGATGCTCGCCGCGCGAGGCGTCGCTCTGGGGACAGACGATCAGGAAGCTGGCGGGGCCCTCGGCAGCCCGCTGCCGGATCCGGTCGAGGAGCGGATCGCCGAGAACGGTCTCGTTCGCGACGACGAGGACGTTCGCACCCGATCGTCCGCTGACGTCGGACACGACGTGCTCGACCGGACGGTCCCCCGCGACCTTGCGGATCTCGTCGAGCAGGTTGCGTCGCAGCCAGCCCGACTTCGTCTCGGGATGCGTGCACACCAGGAGCTCGTCGACCTCCTCGGACGCGAGCACGTCCTTCACGGCGGCGACGGGGTCGTCGTCGTAGACACCGCCGTGCGCGGGGATCCCGGCCAAGCGGAGAGCGGCGAGGACACGGTCGAGCCGTCGGCCGGCAGCCGCGCGGCGCGAGTCGCGGTAGACCACGTACCCCTCGCGCGGCTGGGTGACGGGCGCGACCACAACGGCGCGGATC
>JBGSXQ010000353.1:0-2119 GCA_041751315.1 Gaiellaceae bacterium
GCCGCAAGCGGGCCCTCTACATCTCCTCGCCGATCGGCCTCGGCCACGCGCAGCGCGACGCCGCGATCGCCGACGAGCTGCGCAAGCTCCATCCGGACCTCGAGATCGACTGGCTGGCCCAGCATCCCGTCACGGCCGTGCTCGAGGCGCGCGGCGAGCGGATTCATCCGGCGAGCACCTTCCTGGCGAACGAGTCGCGCCACATCGAGAGCGAGTCGGCCGAGCACGACCTGCACTGCTTCCAGGCGATCAGGCGGATGGACGAGATCCTGCTCTCCAACTTCATGGTCTTCCACGACCTCGTGCGCGACGAGCAGTACGACCTCTGGATCGGCGACGAGGCGTGGGAGCTCGACTACTACCTGCACGAGAACCCCGAGCAGAAGCGAACGCCGTACGTTTGGCTGACCGACTTCGTGGGCTGGCTGCCCATGCACGACGGCGGCGACCACGAGGCGTTCCTCACCGGCGATTACAACGAGGAGATGATCGAGCACATCGCGCGCTTCCCGCGCGTGCGCGATCAAGCGGTCTTCGTCGGCAACCCTGAGGACATCGTGCCCGAGCGCTTTGCGTCGCACCTCCCCTGGATACGGGAGTGGACCGAGGAGCACTTCTCGTTCGCGGGGTATGTCACGGGCTTCGATCCCGCCGAGTTCGCCGACCGGGCCGCGCTCCGGGCCGAGCTCGGCTACCGCGAGGATGAGCGGGTCTGCATCGTCACCGTCGGTGGCTCGGGGGTCGGCGGCGACCTCCTGCGGCGCGTGATCGCTGCGTTCCCGGAGGCGAAGGAGCGAGTGCCGGCGCTGCGGATGATCGTCGTCGCCGGCCCGCGAATCTCGCCGGAGACGCTGCCGGCGCACGACGGCCTTGAGGTTCGCACGTACGTGCACGAGCTGTACAGGCACCTCGCAGCTTGCGACCTCGCGGTCGTGCAAGGAGGCCTGACGACTTCGATGGAGCTGACGGCCAACCGGCGCCCGTTTCTCTACTTCCCGCTGCGGCACCACTTCGAGCAGAACTTCCACGTCCGGCACCGGCTGGCGCGCTATGGCGCCGGACGGTGCATGGACTTCGAGACCGCGACGCCTGACGTCATCGCGCGGGCGATCGCGGAGGAGATAGGCCGCGAGGTCGACTACAGCCCGGTCGAGACGGACGGTGCCGCGCGGGCGGCGGCACTGATCGGCGAGCTGCTGTAGCGGGATTCGTCGAGCCCGAACTGCGACAGGATCAGTACTCGAGGCCTGCTTCGACGAGTGGGCTTCGACCCCAGGCGAAGGTCGTCGCGTACCACCCGGTCATCGGTGTGAGCGTCGTGCCGAACCGCGAGGAGTGCACGAGCCAGTCGTTCCCGACGTAGATGCCCATGTGGCCGACATCGCCGGGAGCGGAGCGCGCGCCCCGTGAGCCGAAGAAGACGACGTCACCCGGCTGGAGCGCGCCACGGTCGACGCGGAGGCTGCGGGGCACCTCGCCGCTCATGCTGTAGCTCGTGCGCCCGACGAGGACGCGCGAGAGCTCCGGTGCGCCGGCAAAGGCCTGCTGCTTGTAGACGCGCCACACGAAGCCCGAGCAGTCGAAGCCGCCCGGAAGCCGCTTGCCGAAGAGCTGCTGCGGGCGCTCGGAGGTCCCCGCCCATACGTACGGCGAGCCAACGTGGCGAAGTGCGCGGGAGAGCACGATCCGGCGCCACTCGGTGAGCTCCGGGAGGACGAAGGTCGCCGCAGCGGCGCGCACCGCCTCGACCTCGTGACCTTCGAGCTCGAGGTATACGGCGATGCTGTAGGCCGCCTCGGCGCGGGTCACGGGCTGCGTCACCTGCAGCTCGAGCTCGTCGCGATCGCGCGGATGGTTCACTCGCAGGCCGAGGAGTCGGGCCACCGTCTCCGTGCCGAGCCACGGCCTGGGCGAGAGCCCGGCCTCGACTGCCGCCTCGCGAATCGTGCGTGCTTCTGCACGCAAGCCCGCGAGGCGTACCAGGTGCGCGTGGAGTTCGCGAACCGTCACGTGGGCCACGGGATCCGAGACGGAGAAGGCCCCGCCAAGGCTTGCGACGACGGTCGCCAGCTCGCTCGCCGTCAGTTGGGCCTCGGGCCTGAACTGCGCCTCCGAGGGT
>JBGSXQ010000354.1:0-2300 GCA_041751315.1 Gaiellaceae bacterium
GCGTCGCGCAGGATCCCGGCGTGGTCGAAGGCGAGCGCGAGCTTCCCCGTCTCGACGTCAGCGACGGGGTGCAGCGCGGCGCCGACGGCATCCGTGCCGGCGATGATCCCGGTGACCTCGCGGAGCACTGACAGGTACGCGACCGTCACGACGTTCATGCGCGGGTCGCGACCGGGGTCGCCGTACGCGCCGAACTGCTGGAGCAGCCGCGCGCCGTCGATGCCGGTCTCCTCGCTCAGCTCGCGCAGGGCGGCCTCGTCGAGCGTCTCGTCTGGGCGCTTGAATCCGCCGGGGATCGCCCACATGTCCTCGTACGGGGCCACGCCGCGGCGCACGAGCAGCACGCTCAGACGTCCCTCGTGCATCGTGAGGATGACGACGTCGACGGTGACGGCGAAGGGCGGGAACTCGGAGGGGTCGTACGCCGCTTCGCTAGTTGTGGTCGCCATGACCATTACCGTAGCACGGAGTAATAGTCGTCGCAACCCTAACTTGCAGGCGGCGCGATAGGCTTGCGCCGTGACGACGTGCGCGACGTGTGGCCAGGAGAACCCGCCTGGGTACCGCTTCTGCGGCTCGTGCGGCGCCGAGTTGCAGGCGGCGCCGGCACCGCGCGAGCAGCGCAAGACGGTGACGGTTCTCTTCTGTGACGTGACCGGCTCGACCGCTCTGGGCGAGGAGCTCGACCCCGAGAGCCTGCGGCGCACGATGGGGCGTTACTTCGAGGAGATCCGGCGCATCGTCGAGCGTCACGGCGGCACGGTCGAGAAGTTCATCGGGGACGCGGCGATGGCCGTGTTCGGAATCCCGGTCTCGCACGAGGACGACGCGCTGCGTGCCGTGCGCGCGGCGTTCGAGATCCGGGAGCGCATCGGCGCGGTTGGCGAGGAACTCGGCGTGGCCTTGTCGTTTCGCACAGGTGTGAACACGGGCGAGGTGGTCGCCGGAGAAGGGGAGACGCTCGTCACGGGCGATGCGGTCAACGTGGCGGCTCGGCTCGAGCAGGCCGCGCCGACGGGTGAGGTCCTGATCGGCGCCACCACGCTCGCGCTCGTCCGGGACGCAGTCGAGGTGGATGCGACCCAGCCGCTCGCGCTCAAGGGGAAGCGCGAGCCCGTTGCCGCTTATCGGCTCGTCTCGGTCGACCTGTCTGCGGAGGCATTCGCTCGACGGCTCGACGCACCGCTCGTCGGCCGGGCGCGAGAACGTCAGCGGCTCGCAGCCGACTTCGAGGCCGCGCTCGCCGAACGCGCTTGCCACCTCTTCACTCTCCTTGGCCCTGCCGGCGTGGGGAAGTCGCGCCTCGTGAGCGAGTTCCTCTCCGATGCGGGCGACCGCGCGGACGTGCTCCACGCGCGGTGCCTTCACTACGGCGAGGACATCACGTACTGGCCGCTCGTCGAGATACTCGTCGCGATCGGCGTCGAGCCGGACGAGGTGATCGGCGCGTCGCCCCTCGAGACGCAGCTCGCGTTTCGGAGCCTGCTCGAAGAACGAGCGGCCGATCGACCGCAGATCGTCCTACTCGACGACATCCAGTGGGCCGAGGAGGTCTTCCTCGACCTGATCGAGCACGTCGCCGACTGGTCGCGTGACGCACCCATCTTCGTGCTCTGCGTTGCGCGGCCAGACCTCCTCGAGCTGCGCCCCGGGTGGGGTGGAGGCAAGCTGAACGCGACGACGATCCTCCTCGAGCCGCTCTCGGCGGACGACTGCGACCGGCTCCTCGACGAGCTCTTGGTTGGCCTGGAGCTCGACGACGACGCGCGCCGCCGGATTCTTCGCGCAGCCGACGGCAACCCGCTCTTCCTTGAGGAGATGGTCGCAATGGTCTCCGAGGACGGCGACGCCGAGTTCGCCGTTCCGCCGACCATCCAGGCCCTGCTCCAGGCACGGCTCGATCGGCTCGGCGCGGACGAGCGTGACGTGATCGGGCGTGGCGCGATCGAGGGTCAGGTGTTCCACCGCGGAGTCGTTCAGGAGCTCGCGCCGCCGAACGGGAGGGAGAGCGTTCAAGGAAGCCTCCTGACGCTCGTGCGCAAGGACGTCATCCGTCCCGACCGCACGACGCTTCCGGACGACGACGCGTTTCGCTTCCGGCACTTGCTCATCCGCGATGCCGCCTACGACGCCTTGCCGAAGGAGACGCGCGCCGATCTCCACGAGCGGTTCGCGGATTGGCTCGCCGAGCACGGGGGCCTCGTCGAGCTGGACGAGATCGTCGGCTATCACCTCGAGCAGGCGCACCGAAACCGCGCCGAGCTCGATCACGCGGACGATCGGCTCGCTTCGCTCGCCGA
>JBGSXQ010000355.1:0-4684 GCA_041751315.1 Gaiellaceae bacterium
GCCGCCGGCGCCGCCGCCGAGCGGTGGGATTCCTGTCGGCGATCTGAAGGCCGCCGGCGACCGTCTCGTCGTCGCGTCCGTGCAGTTCTCGCCGAACCCGGTGAGGAGCCGCACCGCGCCGATCACCGTGCGCATCCGGATCACGGCTCGCGGTGGACGCCCGGTCAACGGTGCGAACGTGTTCATGCGTGCCACTCCCCGTGTCGTCACGGGCCAGACGGCCCCTACCGGCGGTGACGGGTTCGTGACACTGAGGCTCGTGCCCAACCAGCTGTTCCCGCAGCCGCGCAGCGGGTTCAACGTGCAGTTCTTCATCAAGGCGTCGAAGCCGGGCGACCCCGGTCTGGGCGGAGTTGCCGGCTATCGGCTCGTCCAGGTGCGCCTGGCCGGTTGATCCGCCTTCTCGCGTGAGATCGGAGCGCGGGCTGACGGTACGTCCGGAACGGAAGATGCGATGGGCTCCTCACAGGAGCCCATCGCTCTCATCGCCGGGATTGGCCGCCCCGTTCAGCGAGCCCGCCTCAGGCTCACGCTCCTCGACCGAAGCGCGGAGGTCGGGCTTGCGTTTGTCGACTGTTTGAGGTGTCCGAGCGTTCAAGCATCATTCCCGAACTGGCGCAGACAGCAGTTGTGTCTCTCTTTCGCCCACGCGGTCAGGACGCTGCGGCCCGAGTCCCCGACCGCGACAACGTGCGTCGAGCCGACTAGTCCGCGGCGACTCTGTCTGCGACGACCGCGGCGTCCTCACCGATCCCGATGAAAAGCGACGACTTCCGCTTTCGGAGAAAGTGGACTCCGACGAAGTAGAGACCGGGCGCAGCGGTACTCGCGCCGTCCTCGTGGACGGGGAAGCCGAGCTCGTCGAACGCTCCCGGAACGCGCACCCACGATTCATAGTCAGGGCGGAATCCTCCCGCGAATATAACGGCGGCGAAGCCTTTGAGGTCGAGCGTCACTCGAGGCTCCCACTCGAGTAGCGCCGGCGGTGGTATCTCCGGCTCCGGAGCCCCGCTCTTCATCGCAAAGGCAACGAAGAGCTCCCTGAGCTGCGCCAACCGCTCATCTCCCCAGGCGACACTCGCGAGCAGATCGGGCTCGAACCGGCACGTTGTGCCTTCGATGCCCGCCAGGTGACCGAGCAGGACGACGCCCAGGTCGTGCAGCGTGCGCAGGTGCAGGTCGTGCCCTCCACGCGCGCCGCTCGCCAGGATGTTCGCCAACAGGCGTGCGCGGGGGTCCGGGACCGATTCGACGGTCGCGTCGAGGAAGCCCGACTCGTTGAGCCACCAGAAGAGGTCACGGCCGGCGATGCGACGCGGGAGCCAAGGTGCCCGACCGCACGAGAGATAGACGTCGCGGCCGGACAGAACGAGCTCCTCGGCGATCTGGCATCCGGACTGCCCGCTGCCGACGATCAGTACCGGCCCGTCGGGAATGGCTGCAGGTTTCTCGTAGCTTCCGACATCAAGCTGGAGGAGGTCGGTCGGCACCCTGTCCAGCGGCTTGTGCGGACGCTGATACGCACCGGTCGCGAGCACGACCGAGGAGGCGCCGATGGATCCCGCCGAGGTCTCGAGGAGGAAGCCGCTTCCGTTCCTCGGCTCCAACGAGCGAACCGCGACGCCTCCCCGAACGGGCACGTCGAACTTCTGCACGTAGCGCTGCAGGAATCCGACGATCTCGTCCCGCGAGTCGAAGCCGTCGGGGTCCTCGCCGTCGTACGGTTGGTCGGGCAGCTGCATGCTCCAGTTCGGCGTGACGAGGCAGAAGCTCTCCCAGCGACCGCGCCAGGTCTCTCCAACACGACCGCGCTCCAGCACGACATGCTCGAGTCCGCGTCGATAGAGCTCACGACTCATTGCTAGGCCAGCCTGGCCGGCTCCGACGACCACCAGGTCGCGCCGCTCACTCATCTCGCCGTGCCAGCCCCTCGTCGTTCCGCCGATGCGTTGTCATCGCCCGAAGCCCTCCGATCAGCTCAGGAACAGGCTAGTTGCGTGTTACGGGAGGCGCGCTCGGATTTCGTGAGTGTTTGCCCACAATCGATCGAGCGGTTGGCGGGTGTCGCTCCAAGGGACACATTCGCCCACACTGGCACACGCCGGCGTGCTGTACTCGCGCGGTTGCCCTGAAGCCCCGCCGCCGTCACGCTCGGCGGAGTGGCCGGAGCGGCAAGGTCTCGCGTGTAGCCCAACGACCGTCGGCGCCTTCCGGATCCAGCAGTGGTCTTCGCTGAGGAGCGCAGGCGGAGGTTCGCTCACTCGCTCGCTTAGGATCTCTCCGATCCCGACAGCGGAGGTGCCTTTTGCCCCGAACCGGATTCATCGACCACATCGGGATCGGCGTTCCGGATCTCGTCGCGACCAAGGAGTACTACGACGACCTCATGTCCGTCCTTGGGCTCTGCGAGTGGTTCGAGACCGGCCCCGGGGGACCCCTCAACTACGGGCCTGACGGTGCGCGAGGCTCCCAATTGTTCTTCTACCAAGCCGAAGAATCCACTACCTACTCACGCCTGCAGACAGGACTTCATCACCTCGCATTCCTGGTCGCAAGCAGAGCCATCGTCCGGGAAGCAACACGAGTGGGCTCGGACTCGCGGCGCCGTCATCCTCGAAGAACCCCAAAAATTCCCCAAGTACGGGCCGCACTGTTTTGCGACCTACTGGCTTGATCCGCATGGATTCAAGCTGGAGGCTGTCTCACACGCTTCCGAAGAGAGCTAAGCGGGAGGCTTCAAACGCCATTCGCGCACACTCGCCCCAGGCGAGCGTGGCCGGCTTGCTGATTCGGTTCGCGGAGGAGTCGGAGGAACGCCGCCTGGGCCGCCGACCTGCGACACTGACAGACGGCAGGGAGCGACGGTGCGCCAGTTAGCGGAGCCTGCATCCAGCCCAGGCCGCTGTCGGGACAGTTTCGCGGCCTGAGATCGAATCCGGAATCGTCCATCTAGCAGGGGGTTGGGTCTGACTGGGCGACGCAGGCGGCTGGGCATGGGCTTGATGTTCTATCCGCGCGGTGGTTCGGCGCAGGTTGTCCGCTATCTCTCCCGTGCTCTCGTGGAGTCCGGCTGGGACGTGGCGCTCGCCGCGGGGTCGCTCGGGTCACCTGGGGAGCAGACGCATGCTGCCACCTTCTTCGAGGGGCTGGATGTCGAGGTGGCGGACTACACGCCCGCGCTCGAGCGCTTCGGGCGCGGTGAGGATCAGCTGGTGGGGCCGGTTCCGTTCCACGGCTCCTTCGAGGATCGGGAGGGCGCCCCCGACCCTGTGTTTGCTTCGCTAGGCCCGGAGCAGGCGGAGAGTCAGGTCTCAGCGTGGGAGGGCCTGCTCGAGCACGCAGGCTTCGGGAGCTCCGACGTGATCCAACTGCATCACCTGACGCCGATGCACGAGGCAGCCGCCCGGCTATGGCCCCAACGCAGCCTCGTCACTCATCTGCACGGCACCGAACTGAGGATGCTCGATCGCATCGCACGCCTCGACGCTGCGGCTGTCGCGCTGGGCACGAGCCTCGAGGGGCTTCCGGCCGCCGTCGCGTCAGGCGACGACGGACGATTGCCGGAACGGGAGCGCGAACTGCTGCAACAGACCAACCTGACCCGATACCGCTACGGGAAGGAGTGGGCCGCACGGCTCGAAGCGTCCGCCCGCCGAAGCCAGCGCATCATCTGCCTCTCCCCCTTCCAGGCGTCCGAGGCAGTTCGCCTTCTCGGCGTCCCGGGCCACACGATCGAGGTGGTGCCAAACGGCGTCGACACGGCTCTCTTCAATCGCTCAGCTCTCACGAGCGAGCAGCGTCTCAACCTCCTGCGCCACTGGCTGGTCGATGACCCCCACGGCTGGGACGAAACGAGGCGCCCAGGGAGCATCCGCTACCCGCTGCAGGCGATGGATACGTTCACGGGCCCAGGGGGCGAGCCGCTTCCCCTTCTCCTGTACGTCGGCCGCTACGTCGACTTCAAGCGCGTCCCGCTCCTTATACGAGCGTACGCGCGGGCACGACCACGCTTCAAGACCCCGGCGCCGCTCCTGATCTGGGGCGGCTCGCCCGGAGAGTGGGAGGGCGAGCACCCGCACACGGTCGCGAAGGAATTGGCTGTGGATGGTGTCTTCTTTAGCGGTTGGCGAGGCCACGACGAGCTTCCGCTGGGACTGTCGTGCGCGGACCTGTTTGTCAGCCCTTCCGTTGACGAGCCGTTCGGACTGGTATTCCTCGAGGCGATGTCATGCGGTCTGCCGGTGATCACGACCTGCACCGGCGGCCCCCTCTCCTTCGTCAATACCGTCGCCGGGAAGCCGAACGGCTGGCTCGTGGAACCCGACGGCGTCGACGCCCTAGCCGACGCGCTCGTCGAAGCCGTCAACGACGACGCCGCCAGAAAGGAGCGGGCTGACCACGCGAGACACCAGATCCGCGCCAGCTATTCCTGGCGGGCACTGGCAGAACGCTTCGACACCCTCTACACCGACATGCTCGACCGAACCTCCTGATCCATCACTCCCCCAGTGTCAACCGAGTCGTCTTCGTGTGACATTCCCGAACTGTGAGTCTGTGGGTGTCCCGTCTGGGGCTGTTGTCAGGGTGGCGCCGGTGCTCTTTGTTCGTGACTCGATTCCCGCATGACTCGATTCGTCGGTGTCTTTCTAGTGATGTGTCCGAGCAAAGAGGCCGGTGCCGACCT
>JBGSXQ010000356.1:0-2510 GCA_041751315.1 Gaiellaceae bacterium
GGCTCGCGATCGCGCGCGGGCTCGTCGAGGCACACGGTGGGCGGATCTGGGCCGAGAACCGCGAAGGCGGCGGCGCCCGGGTCTGCTTCACGCTCCCCGCGCGCTGATCAGATCCGGTGTTCGGCGAGGCCTGACAAGCGAGCGCCCTCGGTGAACGTGCCGATCGGCGTAGCGCACGATTTCCACCGCTGCAGAAGTGCCACAGCCTGCGCGGCGAGCCCCTCTCCCCGTCCGGTGAACCCGAGGCGATCCGTCGTCGTCGCGCGCACGCTCACAGTTCCCACGGCGACGCCAAGGGCACCTGCGAGCCGCACGCCCATCTCGTCACGCACGTCCCCGATGCGCGGCTCTTCGCCGACGAGCATGCAGTCCGCGTTCACGAGCTCCCACCCAGCTTCGCGCACGTCCCGGTACGCCTCTCGAAGGAGGTCGAGCGACGACGCGCCTCGGTACTGCTCGTCGCCGGAGGGGAACAACGAGCCGATGTCGCCCAGGTTCGCCGCTCCGAGGATCGCGTCGATGAGCGCGTGCGCGATCACGTCGCCGTCCGAGTGGCCCGCAAGGCCGCGCGGGTAGTCGAACGCGACGCCGCCGAGGACGAGCGGAACACCCTCCTCGAGCGCGTGCGCGTCGACGCCGATCCCGATCCGGAGCTCCATCAGCGAAGCGAGGCTAGCGCCTTCGGAAGCGACGCGAGATCGTCCAGGCCAAGCGTCGCCTCGGGCGGCGTGTCGCCCAGACAACGTGCGGCTGGAGGCCTTCACGGTCGGCGAGCTCACGCCACCACCGCTCCTCGTCGACGAGCGTCTCGCCGACGTCGAAGACGACGGCCTTCAGAGCCACGACTCGATGAGCGCCAGGTCGTCTGGTGTCGTCACCTTCAACAGGCGCGGGTCGCCGTCCACGACCGCGACCCGCCCTCCTGCCCGCTCGACGAGCGATGCGCAATCGGTCGCGCCGGCGAGGTCGCCTCCCAACGCGCGCCCGAGCATCGGTGCGAGGAATGCCTGTGGTGTCTGCGCGACGACGAGGCCGTCACGATCGACGGTCTCGGTGACGACTCCGTTCTGCACGCGCTTCAGGGTGTCGGCAACGCGAAGCACCGGGACGGCGCCGTCGAATCCCTCTCCGAGCGGCGTCAGCACGCGCTCGAGGACGGCTTCGTCGAGCAGCGGGCGCGCAGCGTCGTGGACGACAACGACGAGAGCCTCCGCGGGCACCTCGGCGAACGCCGCGACCACCGATTCGGCACGCGTCGAGCCTCCCGTCACGCACGCGACCACCTTGGACACCGCAAGCTCCTCGGCGAGGAGAATGGCGGGCTCCTCCCACCCCACGGGCGCCGCGACCACGATCGCGTCGACGAGCTCGCACCGGTCGAGCCGGTCGAGGCTCTCTGCGAGCAGCGGACGGCCGCCGAGGGCGGCGAACGCCTTCGGTCGGTCGATCCCCAGCCGCTCGCCGGAACCGGCGGCGGCGATCAGCGCCCAGACACTTCCGCCTGCGGCGGAAATGTCTAGGTACCCCTCATACCGTCAACGCGGTCAGGCGTTGCCGGCCGCGGCCTTCGGCTTCGCGCGCGACTTGGTCCTCGGCTGGCCGGCGCGAGAGAGAACCTCGTCGAGCCAGGCGGCTGCCTCGTCCTCGTCCATGTTCTTCGCGTACATGAGCTCGGACGCGAGGATCTTCTTGGCCTTCACGAACATCTGCTTCTCGCCCGTCGAGAGGCCCTTCTCGTTGTTGCGCACGGCGAGGTTCCGCACGACCTCCGCAAGCTCGAAGATGTTGCCCGTCTTCATCTTGTCGCGGTTGTGCTTGAACCGGCGGTTCCAGTTCTTCGGCATCTCGGTCGATCCGCCCGAGAGCGTCCTCACGACCATCGTCACCGTTCTCTGGTCGATGACGGTTCGCAGCCCCACGCGCTCTGCGTTCTCGCACGGCACGTTCACGGTCATGTCGTTGTGGAGGATCTGGATGGTGAGGTACTCACGTGTCTCACCCAGAACCTCGCGCTTCTCTTTCCGCACGACTGTCCCCGCGCCGTGGTGCGGATAGACGACCTTGTCGCCGATGTCGAACAAGAGGGCCTCCCCGATGTCGGAATCCGTCGCCTTCACGAAAAAGTGCCGGCAGCGTCTTCCTACCGGCGATCGGGTCACATCATAGCGCGTTCTTCACAGGCGATTAACGGAACCGCAACGGCTATGCGACGGCGCCCACAGCTCGTTCGGAGGCGAGGCCAGCCTTGATCGCAAGGCGGAGCGTCTCGGCCGGCGCCAGGTGGATCGATACCCGTGCGCTCGAGCCCTCAGGGACGACCACGGTCGTAATGCCCAGCTTGGCGCACTCCTCCAGTCGCCTCTCCGCCTGCGACGCCTGGCGAAGCCGGCCCGTGAGACCGATCTCGCCGAACGCGGCGAGCCCCTCGTGCACCGGAGCGCCACGGGCTGCCGAGGCGATCGCGAGCGCGACGGCGAGGTCGGCGCCGGGCTCCTCGATGCGCACGCCTC
>JBGSXQ010000357.1:0-5304 GCA_041751315.1 Gaiellaceae bacterium
GGCGCCCGCGCGCGGACGACGGTGGAGAACGGGCTCACGTGGGACCGCTACGTCGATCGGATCGAGCAGGTGCTTCGCGATGCATGCGAAGCACCGCGGGGTGTGCGCTCTCGACGCGGCTGAGACGGCGTGCTCCCGGTGGGCAGCGAGCTCGTCCGCGCCGCACTTCGCCCACGGATGCGTCTTTACGAAGACCTCGCTCACGTCCCGCCACGCGCCCGCCGGAGTTCCGAGAACCGCTGAGCACTCGGCGCCTTCGATGTTGATCTTGACCACGAGCCGATGCCCGGCACCGAGAGCCGCCGCGTCCGCGATCGCCTGCTCGAGCGCAACGACCTCGACGGCCCCGACTCCGATTTCATGTTGCGCGAAAGAATCGGGAGGATCGAGCGCGTGACCCCAGGATCCACGCAGTGGGCGGCGATGTCGAGCGCGACGGTGTCGCGATAGTCGGTGGCGTACGCGCCTTCGACGACGGCGAACACGAGGGAGGCACGATCGACGACGTAATCCACCTGTGAGAGGCACACGCTGGCCGGCGGATAGCCCACGCGGATGTACGCACGCGTTGCTCTCCGAGCGCGCCCGCCTGCCGCAAGCAGACCGATCCTCGTACGCAGCGGGAGCCGGCAATCGAGCAGCGCGTGCGCGAGCCGGCACGGCGAGGGCATCGGTCGCCGAGGCTACCGTGTCGCCCCGTGAACGTCCGGGCGCTCCCCCGATCGGTACGTCGTGCAGGCGAGTTCGCAGCGCGGCGTCTGCGGACGGAGGCCGACTGGCGTAGGTCGCGCACCTCGACGGCGGATATCGCGCTCTTCCATGACTTCGAGCCGGCGCCGGCGGGCGGCGGACACCAGTTCCTGCGTGCCCTCGTGGGTGAGCTGGAGCGGCGCGGGCTCGCCGTCGAGCACAACCGCGTGTCGGGCGGCACGCCCGCGTGTCTCTTCAACTCGTTCAACTTCGACTTCAAGCGCCTGCGCCGGTTTGCGCGCGAGGACTGCCGGATGGTGCATCGCGTCGACGGGCCGATCGGCGTCTACCGCGGCTTCGACGACGGGACGGATGCACGTATCGCCAAGGTGAACGCCGAGCTCGCCGACGCGACGGTCATGCAGTCGCGGTACAGCCTCGAGAAGCATGTCGAGCTGGGGATCGAGCTTCGCGCACCCGTGGTGATCTCGAACACGGTCGACCCGGCGATCTTCCATCCTTCCGCGAGCCACGAGCCGCTCGTCGGCCGGCCCCTGCGCGTCATCGCGTCGAGCTGGTCGCAAAACGAGCGCAAAGGCGCGGACGTGCTCGCGTGGCTCGACGAGAACGTCGACCCGCAGCGCGTCTCCGTCACGTTCGTAGGGCAGTCGTCGCGGCGCTTCAAGCGAGTCAGGCACGTCTCGCCCGTTGACTCCGGCGGCGTCGCGCGACTCCTCCGAGAGCACGACGTGTACCTCGCAGCAAGTCGGGACGATCCCTGCTCGAACGCCCTGCTCGAAGCGCTCGCCTGCGGGCTGCCCGCCGCCTACCGCGATAGCGGAGGCCACCCGGAGCTTGTCGGCGGTGCCGGTCTTCCGTTTCGCTCGCCCGACGAACTGCCCGACGCTCTCGACGCGATTGCCGCCGACCTGGACGCGTTCCGCGCCCGGATAGCCGTACCGACGCTCGCCGAAGTCACGGATGCGTATGTCGCGGTGCTCGGGGTCGGCGCCGAGGCGCCGCCGTAGAATCGGCTGCCCGTGCAGAACTACGTCCGACGCGCGTATACCTCCGTCCGTTTCCGTACCGACCGCAGCCTCGACAGGGCGGCGGTCGCCCGCGCGCACGACGTCCTGTACGAGTCCGACGCATGGACGCACGCCCGCTGGCTCGGGGCGCAGGCGCTCAAGAACCCGCTCGACCTCTGGGTCTACCAGGAGATCGTGTACGAGACGAGGCCCGAGCTCATCGTCGAGACCGGGACGTACCGCGGCGGGAGCGCGCTCTACCTGGCGTCGCTCTGCGACCTCATGGAAAGAGGCAAGGTGCTGTCGATCGACATCGAGCCGGTTCGCGAGGACTATCCCTCCCATCCACGGATCACCTATCTCGGCGGATCCTCGTCGACCGATCCTGCAGTGCTCGCCGAGGTGACCGCGCGCGCGGCCGGCCGGTCGACTCTCGTCATCCTGGACTCTGATCACTCGCAGGCGCACGTCGAGGCCGAGCTCGCGGCATACGCGCCGATGGTGCCGGTCGGTTGCTACGTGATCGTCGAGGACTCGAACATCGGGCAGATCCGGAAGGATCTCCTGCCCGGCCCGCTCGAGGCGATCGAGAGCTTCCTCGCGTCGAACGACGAGTTCGAGATCGACCACGACCGCGAGAAGTTCCTCATCACGTTCAACCCGAGCGGCTACCTCAAGCGCGTGCGTTAATCGCACGCCGACGCGGCGAGCTCGGCGTTCGTCTCGACGCCGACGACGCTCACGGGGCCGTCGACACGCCATAGGACGAGCCCGGCGTTCGTCCCCGTGGCGACCTGCTCGCCGGTTAGCTCCATGCCGGGGTGCGTGAAGACGTACTCGGCCGTGAGGGGGTTGCCCGGAGACAGCAGAAGCGCTCCTCCAGAGCCGACGTCGACGCGTTCGATGGGCAGGCCGTCCGGTGTGGAGTCGCCGACGTAGGCGGCCCGGTCGACGCTCTCGTTGAACGCCTCGGTCAGGAAGAGTGCGTGGCCGATCAGCGCCGATCCGCACTCGGTATCGATGTAGAGCTTCGTCACGCGCGCGTCCTCGCGAACGGCCTCGTCGATCCACGAGCGCTCGAGCCCGCCGGCGAAGACGGCGTCCTCCGGCGCGTCGATCAGCCGCTCCCACGCGAGGACGCTCGTGACGAGGAGCACAGCGAGTACCGTTGCTGCGAGCGCCGGGCCGGCGCGTCGCGGCAGGATCACCATCGCGACGAGGAGCCCGACCACGAACACGGCGAGTAGGCGCGACCCCGACAGCGGGCCCGGGCCGGCGACCTGCTGCTCGACCCACACCCAGAGGGCGCCTGGAACGGTGTCGATCCCCGCCTCGTTGGCGAGCTGGCGAAACGGCAGGATCGCGGGCAGCACAAGCGCGATCGCGCACCCCACAGCAGTGGCGACGAGCGGTCGTGGCATCCCGGCAGCAAGCCAGACCCCGAAGACGAGCAGCCACAGCGGAAGCAGGTAGAAGGCGTAGCGGTCGTGGAGCCGGTCGTAGCCCCACGGTGTGCTCGTGAACGCGGCCACGACGAGGAGCCCGGTCGCGTTCGCGGCGAGGAAGAGCGACGCAAACGCCGAGTCGACCACCGACCCGCCTCGCCCGGCCCGGATCAGTCGGACCAGGACTATGGGTGTCACCGCAAGCGGGATCACGGCGAGGTAGATCTCGATGTCCGCGAGGTGGTAGACGACCCACTTCGTGACGCCGAACGGGCTGTAGCCGCGCCAGAGCTCCCAGTACGCGCCCAGCGAGTCGCGCGGCGACGAGCCGGCAGCGATCCGCGAGATGAGCAGTCCGAAGGCCGCGACGAGCGGGAGCGCACTCGGCCAGAGGCGCCGAAGATCGCTCCTCGAGGGCGGCCTCGCAGCAGGGTGGATCCACCAGTGCAGGCCGAGAGCGAGAAGCCATCCGACGTACAGCACGCCGAGCTGCGAGCGCGTGAGGAACGCGGTCGCGATCGCGGCGAGAAGGAGCAGCTGGCGACGTGCGGTCGGCCGCTCGAGAGCGAGCATTGTCGCGTACAGAGCGACCGCGGCCGTGAAGAACGCGATGCTCTCGGTCATCACCGTCCCCACCGAGATCGAGGACGGGATCGCGACTGCGAGGCCAGCCGCGAGAACCGCCCACCAGGCGGACACGAGTCGTCGTGCGAGCAGGTACACCGGGATCGCCGTGAGCGAGAAGAAGAGCGCGTTCACGAGCTTGAACCACGGGTAGGCCCCCTCGAGATCGGCCGAGAGCCAGAGGACGAGCGTGAGCACCGCCGCGTGCAACGGCCCGAACCCGTACTCGCCACCGCGCAGGCTCAAGCCTTCGCCCTCGATCACGGACGACGCGCCGATGATGTACCGCACCTCGTCGGGGTGGACGCGCGGGACGCTCACGAGGGTCGAGAGCAGCCCGTAGACGACGAAGGAGCCGACGACGATCGCGGCGAGCGCCAGGAGGGGCCTGCGCCTCGGGGACTCGGCGGTCACGCGGCGGGATGGTAGTGGCGGGCTTGCCGCTCCGTGTTCCGGCCTCGCTAAGGTCCGGCGCGGACATGTACAAACGACGCGCGCTGATCGTGGGGATCGCGGGGCAGGACGGCTCGCTTCTGGCCGAGCTGTTGCTCGACGAGGGCTACGAGGTCTACGGCGTCGTCCGTCAGCCCACCTCCACGCGGTTCGAGAACCTGGAAGCCGTGCGGGACTCGATCGAGCTCCTGCAAGCGGACGTCCTCAGCGAGCTCTCGCTCGCGGACGTGCTGTCTTCGTGCCGTCCACACGAGGTCTACAACCTCGCCTCACCCTCGTTCGTGCCGATGTCCTGGCGGCAGCCGGTGCTCACCGCCGAGTTCGCCGCCGTGGGTTGTACGGCCCTGCTCGAGGCGATCCGTCGAGTGGACGACGAGATCCGCTTCTACCAGGCCTCCTCGAGCGAGATCTTCGGCGATCCGCGCGAGGTGCCGCAGAACGAGGAGACCGCGCTACAGCCCGTGACGCCGTACGGTGTCGCAAAGGCCTACGCGCACTTCATCACGCGCAGCTATCGGAGCCGATACGGGCTTCACGCCTCCTCGGGCATCCTGTACAACCACGAGTCTCCTCGACGCCCGCTCGACTTCGTGACCCGGAAGATCTCGAAGGCCGCTGCTGCGATCAGCCTCGGGCTGCAGGCGGAGGTCGAGCTGGGCGACCTCGACGCCCGCCGAGACTGGGGGTTTGCAGGCGACTACGTGCGCGCTATGTGGCTCATGCTTCAACGCGACACGCCGACTGACTACGTCGTTGCGACCGGTCGAAGCCACAGCGTTCGTGACCTGGCCGAGGCGGCGTTCGCGCGTGCGGGCCTCGAGTGGGAGGATCATGTCCGCGTGGACGAGTCGCTGTTGCGTGGCAAAGCGGAGTTGCACGATCTCGTCGGCGATCCGTCCAAGGCCCGCGAGCAGCTCGGGTGGACCCCGAGCGTCGACTTCGAGAGCCTCGTGCACCTGATGGTCGATGCAGACCTCCAGCGACTGCGGGTCGAGCACCAGATCGCTGAGACCGTCGCCGACGGCTGACATGTCCGCTCGAGCCAGGGCGCGACGGCTCGCCGG
>JBGSXQ010000358.1:0-2416 GCA_041751315.1 Gaiellaceae bacterium
CGTCGAGGGGAGGTCGTCGATGCCCGCGCCGCCCTCGCGGGCTCCGTGATCGCGTTCGCAACGGCGCGCGGAGGGTACGCATTGCTGCCAAAGAGCGCCTCGTAGCGCTCGACCTGATCGGGCCAGTCGCGCGCGAGAGCCTCGAGGAAGTGCGCGCGGACTGCGGGTCGCAGGTGGACCACCCCGGCCCAGATGATGTTCGATCAAGGCAAGGGCGGAACCTCGAGCAGCTCGGCGCACCAACGCAGTGCGTAGACGAGGTCGCCCGCCATGTCCGCGCGCAGCGTAGACCCGGGCTCGGCCCAGTCGGGAAGCGGCGAGGGAGCCTCGACCGCGAGGTGGCCAGCGAAAGCGGCGGCGAACGAGCCGGCCTCCGGGAACTCGATGTCGGGCGGGCTCCCGCCCTCGACGCGCACGCTCAGGAGAGCGAGCGCGACGTCGATCCATCGTGAGCCGCGCACTGCGGCGCCCCAGTCGACGAGCACTGCTCCCGGGGCCTGGAAGGCGACGTTTGCGCTGTAGATGTCGTTGTGTACGAGCCGGTCGCCCGTGAAGTCGGCCGTGCTCTCCGCGCGGGCCAGCGTGTCGATGGAGGCCGACAGCCACTCCGCCGAGCAACAGCCGAGCCCGAGGAACGGCTCGGGATCGGCGGCGACTCGCTGCCAGCGGGATTCCCATGTGCCCTGGGTGGGGAGCTCGGTCGGTGCCTCGGTCGCCGCAACGTCGACGAGGGCCTCGAACAGAGGGCCGACGTCGTCGGGATAGGGCGGCGGCCAGAGTGCGTCCTCCAGGAACTCGATCCCGAGGAGCGCTCGGTGCCCTGCGTCGGCGAAGCCGACGAGCGCAGGAAGGAACGCCCCACGAACCTCGCGGTAGACCGCCGCCTCTCGTCGCAGCATCTGCAGCGAGCCTGCATCCTCGGCTTGCTTCACGAAGGCGGGGCCGTCCGACGTCTCGACCCGCCAGGCGTGCGAGCGTGTGTACCCACCCGTGTTCACGGGCTTCCACGAGCGCGGCGTGCTACCGAGCGCGCCGGCGAGCAGTTCGAGGTCCGGTGTCACGCGAGGCGGAGCTCGTAGAGGACGTCATCGTGGACGCGCGTGAACCGGCTGCGCATGGCGTCGCGATCCTCTCCGATGTAATGCGCGAACATCTTGACCGGGCGAATCCCGTCGGCGGTGACGGGGAACAACTCGCGAAGCCCCTCGTCCAGCTCGATGTACACGTGGAGGTAGCGGTCGACGAGCTGAAAGCCCCTCGCCTCGTACCAGGCACGGGCCGCGGGATCGTCGCGCGTCCAGGCTTCGAGGCGTTCGAGACCGCGTTCCCGTGCCCGAGCCTCGGCCTCTCGCAAAAGCGCCGTAGCAACCCCTCGTCGCTGGTGATCGGGGTGCACTGCGAGGTGCCAGATCATCCCGCCGAGTCCCGTTCGATTCTCGCAGACGGATCCAGGCTCGCTCTCGCACTCGACGTCGATCAAGCCGGCGATGTCGCCGTTGTGCTCCGCGACGAGCTCGATCGCCGGATTCTCGTACCGCTCCTTCGACTGCCGGACGTCGTCGAAGAACGCCGAGTCGAGGAACGACAGGACGCGGCACACGACCCAGCCGCGCTCGTCTTCTGCGCGGTAGGGACGAATCGTCAGGCCGCCGCCCACTGGGCCATGCTACGAGGGCGCGGCTAGAGTCGCGCGATGGAGGACGTCGGCAACGGCATCCGCCGTGTCACGCTGAAGCTGCCGACGCGGCCGGGGCACGTCCATGCCTACCTGCTTCCCGGGGAGGACGGTTGGACGCTCGTCGACACGGGTGTCGGCCTGCCGGATGCGAAGGAGACCTGGGCCGCCGAGCTCGCGCAGGCGGGGGGCCGTGTGGCGACCGTCTTCGTGACGCACTTCCATCCCGACCACGTAGGCGCTGCGGCGGATCTGCACGAGCTCACTGGCGCTCCGGTCGTCCAGGGCGTGCTCGACTACGCGCAGTGCGAGCTCGTGTGGGGAAACCCTGCCTGGTCGGAGCGCATCCTCGACTGGTTCCAGCTCCACGGTGCGCCGCCCGAGGTCACGGGCGAGCTCGTGGGGCAGAGCTCCGTCTACCGGCCATTCATCCGCTACCAGCGCGATCCGATCTTGGTCGATGCCGGAGAGCACGTGGACGGCTGGGAGCTGATCGCCGCCCCAGGTCACGCCGACGGCCAGCTGTGTCTCCTGCGCGACGGAGTCTTGATCGCCGCAGACCATCTCCTCGGCAGGATCACGCCGACCGTCGGCCTCTGGCCCGCGAGCCGCCCCGACCCGCTCGGGGACTACCTCGCCGCGCTCGACCGGACGATCGACCTGAACCCGCGGGTCGCGCTACCCGGTCACGGCGATCCGATCGAGGATCCGGCCGCGCGCGCGCGTGAGCTCCAGGTTCAC
>JBGSXQ010000359.1:0-4741 GCA_041751315.1 Gaiellaceae bacterium
GCGTCGCGAGCACCGACTCGCCCGGGTGGCGCGCCCGCACTTGCTCCAGGTACCCCACCGTCATACGGTCGGGCGCGCGTGTGACGGAACCGCTATCGGGCTGCTCGAGCCCGGTCACCAGACGCAGCAGCGTGGTCTTGCCCACACCGTTGGGGCCGACCAGCCCGATGCGCGCCCGCGGGCCGATAGTGAGCGTGACCTGGTCGAGCACGAGCTGGGCGCCGTAGTGCTTGCCGACGGCGGCGAGTTGAACCCGCATGGACGGACCTCCAAGAACCGTGAGAGACGCACGCGAGTTGCGCGCGCAGGAACGGAATGGGGTCTGCTAGTCCGTCATCGCTGGGCGCCGGAGCGCCGCCGGCATCGTAGTCGTTGCGGTGACGCCGATGCAAGGCCCTGTCTTGCGGCTACCGACTCGTGCCGGCGACGCTGGCAAGCTGATTCAGAGGTTGTCCCGCAGCCCTTCGAGCGCTGCCCAACGCGGATCCGGGTCGCGCTCGAGGTGCTCGTGCGGCTCGGCATTGAGATCCTTGCCGCACACGGGGCACAGACCCGCGCAGTCCTCGCGGCAGAGGATCTGATCCGGCAGCTCGAGCGCGACCGCATCGCGCGCCCACGCGGAGAGCTGGAGGTGCTGGTCGACGACGTACTCGGAGCGAAGCTCGTCACCGGCAGGAGCGTCGAAGTCGTGGAACTCCCTCGCGCGGACGTCTTGCTCGACCTCCGCGTGCCCGAGGCACCGCATGCAGGCGCCGCTCAGGTGCGCGTGCAGGCGCATGTCGAACACGATCGCGCCTGACGCCTGGGAGATCTCGAGCTCTACCGGCACCGAAGCCGGCGTCGCCTCGTAACGTTGTCCGCCGAGGATGAACGGCTCGAGCTCCAAGTCGAGCGTCTCCCGACGCACCTCGCCAGGGCGCAGGCCGAGCCGTCTCAGGTCGAGAGTGGTCACAGGCTGAGCGTAGCGACGTTCGGGCCTGCGGCGAAGAGCATAAGCTCAACTACTCACCTGCTACCGTACGATCATGGAACCTGATCGCTGGCTCGGCCTCGACCTGCGACATCTGGTCGCCCTCAAGGCGATCGCAGACGAGGGCTCGTTCGGGAAGGCCGCAGAGAAACTCGGCTACACGCAATCGGCGATCTCGCAGCAGATCGCGGCGCTCGAGCGGATCGTCGGTCTGCGTCTCATCGAGCGGCCTGGCGGGCCGCGACCCATCTCACTGACCGAGGCGGGGCAGATCCTGCTGCGCCATGCCGACGCCATTCAGGCGCGACTGCTCGCCGCCAGGGCGGACATGGCGGCGCTCGAGGCCGGCGATGCAGGCCGCCTGCGCGTCGGTACGTTCCAGAGCGTGGGCGCGAAGATCATCCCGCGTCTGCTGCGCAGCTTCTCGGAGACGCACCCGCAGGTGGAGGTCGTCCTCCGTGAATCCCAGGACGAGCGCGAGCTCCTCGAGATGATCGAGCGCGGCGATCTCGACCTCACGTTCTGGACGCTTCCCGTCGATCCCGGGCCCTACGAGACACTGGAGCTCTTGCACGACCCGTATGTGCTCGTCGTTCCAGTCGGCTCGCCGCTCGCCGCGCTCAAGAGGCCTCCGACGCTGAAGGAGATCGTGCTCCAGCCCATCATCGGCTTCAACCATTGCAGCGCGATGGATCACGTCGAGGTGCAGCTCGCTTCGACAGGTAGGGCCCCGAACGTGGTGTTCCGCTCCGACAACAACGGAACGGTCCAGGGCCTCGTCGGAGCGGGAGTAGGGCTCGCCGTGTCGCCACGGCTCACGGTCGACGAGGACGATCCGAGCGTCGAGATCGTCGATCTCCACGGCCGGGTCCCGGCGCGAGTCATCGGCCTCGTGTGGCATTCGGACCGCCACCGCAGTGCAGCGGCAGAGGCCTTCGTCGAGTCGGCGATAGCCGTTTGCGACGAGCTCTCGATCGAGCCCGCGGCGGCGTAGCCGCTAGCCGAAGCGGTCGAACTCGGCCGACTCGGCCGAGTCGACTGGCTCGGGGCCGATCCCGGCCACGACCGTCTCCTGCGAGCGCTCCTGCAGCCGCTCCCGGCCACGCTTCACGGCGGTCAGGAACTTGTCCAGGTTGAGCTCGAGCGACGAGAGGATCGAGTCTGCCCAGTCCTCCATCTCGAGTCTCGTCTCGCGCGCCTGGCGCTTCGCGTCGTCGACGATGTCGTCGGCCTGCTTCTCGGCGAGCTTGACGATCTCGGTCTGCGAGGCCTCGCGCATAGCCTGCTCGCGCGCATCTCCGATGATGCGATCGCACTCGCGCTTGGCCTCGGCGAGCATCTCCTGACGCTCCTTGACGATCCAGCGGGCCTGCTTGATCTCCTCCGGGATCGTCGCGCGCATCTGGTCGAGGATCTCGTAGATCTCCTCACGGTCGAGGCGAACTTGATCGGTCAGCGGAACGGCCTTCGCGTTGTGCACGAGGTCGTCGAGCCTGTCGATGAGTACGAGTACGTCCATGAGGCGCGAAGTCTAGAGGTCTATTCGGAGGGCGACACAGGCGCTCGACTCTGCGCAAGATCGGAACTCCGCAGAGCGGAGTCCCGATCGCGCAATACAACCCCTGAAGCACGACCGCTTCGCGGTCGTGGGGCTATTCGGAAGGCGATACCGGGGCTCCGGGCCTTCCGTCGGGATACAGCTCCTCGAAGCGTTGCGCGACCGCCGGCGGTACGAGCTCGTCGACTCTGCCGCCGAAGGCGGCGATCTCCTTCACGCCGCTCGACGACACGAAGCTGTAGAGCGGGCTCGACATGACGTAGAGCGTCTCCACCTCGGGTGCCAGCAGCCGGTTCAAATGGTTCATCTGGAACTCCCACTCGAAGTCGGCGATCACGCGCAGTCCTTTGACCATGGTGGTGGCGTCGTGTTTGCGCGCGAAGTCGACGACGAGCTCGGAGAAGACGTCGACGACGACGTTGGCGCAGCTCGCGAGCGCGTCCTCGAGGAAGCCGACACGCTCCTCGACCGTGAACAGCGTCTGCTTGTGCGCGGGATCGCGGACGACGCCGACGACGACGCGATCGAAGATCGACGCTGCCCGCCGGATGACGTCGACGTGGCCGTTCGTGACCGGGTCGTAGCTCCCTGGGCAGATTGCGGTGATCATCTTGAGAAGACCGTGATCCGCGCGGAACCGTACCGCCGGGTCGTGACGAGGTCGAGCGGAAGCTCGGGCTCGACGCTGTCGCTCGTCTCGACGACGACGAGGCCGCTTTGCGTGAGGACGGACGGCAGGAGCTCCGCGAGGGCGGACGCGTGGCTCTCCCACTCCTCGTACGGCGGGTCGACGAGCACGAGGTCGTACGTGCGTTGCCGCGCCCGCTCGTCGCGTAGCACCACGGCTACGTCATGGTTCTCGACGGTTGCGCCAGTGAGCCGCAGCTTCTCGAGATTCGCCTGGATCACCCGCGCCGCGTCGCGATCTCTCTCCACGAAGACACAACTGGCGGCGCCGCGCGACAGCGCCTCGAGCCCCATTGCGCCCGAGCCCGCGAAGAGGTCGAGCACGGCAGCGTCGTCGACCGAGCCGACGATCGAGAAGACCGCCTCGCGAACACGATCTCCAGTCGGGCGCGTGCCAGCGTCCTTCGGCGCTGCGATCCGGTGGCCCTTGCGCGAGCCCGCGACGATCCTCACGACTCACCGAGGTGCTCGGCCTCGCCGAGCAGGCGATCGACCGCGTCGGCGAGGATGCCTTCGCCTTGAAGCGTGCGCGCTGCGTCACGTGCTCTCTCGAGGAGATTTTGGTCGCGACGAAGGCGGACGAAACGAAGATCGGAGTAGCCGGACTGGCGGGCGCCGAGGAGCTGGCCTTCCCCGCGAATCTCGAGGTCGCGCTCGGCGAGGTCGAAGCCGTCGGTCGTCGAGACCATCGCCTCGAGGCGCTCGGTCGCGCTCTCGGACAGCTCGTCCTTCGCCCGCGAGACGAGCAGGCAGTACGACTGCTCCGCCCCACGCCCCACGCGCCCCCTGAGCTGGTGGAGCTGCGCCAGGCCGAAGCGGTCGGCCTCTTGCACGATCATGATCGTCGCGTTGGGGACGTCGACGCCGACCTCGATGACCGTGGTCGCCACGAGGACGTCGAGCTCGCACGCCTTGAATCGGGCCATGACGCTCCTCCGCTCGACGGGTCGCAGGCGCCCGTGGAGGCATCCGACCCGGTAGCCACGGAGCTCGGCGGTTCGGAGCCGCTCGGCCTCCTCCTCGGCCGCTCGCGCCACGCGAGTCTCCGATGCCTCGATGAGCGGGCAGACCACGTACGCCTGACGGCCCGCATCGAGGTGCCTGCACAGGCGCGAGTACGCCTCGGAGCTGCGGTCGTCGGTGACCCACGCCGTGACGATCGGCTTGCGGTCCGCGGGCGGGATTGCGAGCTCGCTCACCTCGAGATCGCCGTAGACGCTGAGTGCGAGCGTGCGGGGGATCGGCGTCGCCGTCAGGTGGAGAACGTGCGGGCTACGGCCCTCGACGAGCGCAGTCCGCTGAGCGACGCCAAAGCGGTGTTGCTCGTCGACGACGGCGACCGCGAGGTCCGAGAAGTCGACCTCCTTCTCGATGAGCGCGTGCGTCCCGACGACGATCTGCGCGTCGCCCGACGCGATCAACTGTCTCGCGGCCGCGTGCTCCTTCGCGCGCAGCGAGCTCGTGAGCAGCGTGACACGCACTCCGAGCGGCGCGCACAGCTCGTCGATGGTGAGGAAGTGCTGCTC
>JBGSXQ010000360.1:0-4004 GCA_041751315.1 Gaiellaceae bacterium
GACGTCCGGCGCGTAGTCGTACTGGGCCGTGCCGCCGTAGGCGATCGTGTAGCCGTCGCCGCGCGCTGCGGCCTCCATCGCGAGCGACGGCCCGGAGGTGAGACCCTGGTCCCGGCCCAGCCCGTAGACGACGTACGGGCGAATGCCGATCGACGCGACGTCGTCGTCCGCCCAGTAGACGCGCGCCGTTCCCTCGTTCGCGAGCTTGAACACGCCGTACAGCGTCGTCGGCGCCGTCCCGCCCGACTCCGGCGCGGGGGAAGGATCCGTGACGTTGTAGACGGCCGTCGAGCTCGCGTACGCAAGGCCGCGGATTCGGCCGAGGCGCTTCTTGATCGCCTCGAGCACGACGACCGTGCCGTGGACGTTGACGCGGGCGCCGCGCTCCGGATCGGCGCGGCAGAACGGCACCTGGAGCGCGGCCAGGTGGACGACGTTCGTGATCTGGTGCGCGTCGAGCGCTCGACCGACCCCGTCGACGTCGGTCACGTCCCCCTCGACGAGCGTGACCTTCGCCCGTTCTTCGTCCGAGAGCACGAGTCGGAGCCGCGCGTCGTCCGAGCCGAGATCGAATCCGACGGGATCCTCGCCGAGATCGACGAGCGCCTTGAGCGTCCACGCGCCGAGGCAACCGAGCGCACCGGTCACGAGGGTGCGCTCGCTCATGCCCGACGCGTCCTGACGGCTGGGCGAGGCGCTGAAGCGCCTCGCCGGCTTGGGTCGGCGCGTTGCTTCAGCGACGCACCCCGCGCTCGCGCGTCGGGTGCGCTAGATGGCGTCGACCATCTAAGCAAGCGGGGCGTCCTGGTAGACCGTGACCGACTCGGTGTAGAACTCGATCGCGGCGCGGCCCTGCTCGTGGGGGCCCCAGGCCGAGCCCTTGAGCCCGCCGAACGGGACGTGCACGTCGGCGCCCGCTGTCTGCGAGTTCACGTGGATGATCCCTGCCTGGATCTCGCTCGTGAAGCGCTGGGTCTCGCGGAGGTCGCGCGTGAAGATCGCGGCGGAGAGGCCGAAGCGGACTGCGTTCGCCCGCTCCAGCGCCTCGTCGAAGGTCGAGTAGCGATAGAGGGCGGTCACCGGGCCGAAGACCTCCTCGCACGAGAGCTCGGCGTCGTCGGCGAGCCCCTCGAAGACGGTGGGCGCGATGAGATAGCCGTCGTTGTCGGCGCGCTCGCCACCCGTCAGCACGGCACCGCCGGCCTCCCGCGCCCGCTCGAACGCGCCGAGGATCTCCTCCAGCGCACCTTCGTTGACGACCGGGCCGACCTCGACCTCGGGGTCCGCGGGATCGCCTACCTTCCCCGCCTCCACGCGGGCGCGGAGCTTCTCGCGGAACGCCTCGTACACCGCGTCCTCGACGAGGATCCGTCGCGTCGCTGTGCACTTCTGCCCGGCCGACCAGAACGCGCCTGCGTATGCGGCGTCCACGGACCGGTCGAGCTCGGCCGTCGCGGTCACGATCAGCGGGTTGTGCCCTCCGAGCTCGAGCTGGACGCGGCAGTCGCGCGCCGTCGCCTCGTCGCGGATCGAGCGGCCGACCGCAACGGAGCCGGTGAACGAGATCGCCTGGACGTCACGATTGGAGACGATCTCCGCGCCGACGGTGGAGCCCGATCCCGTGAGCACGTTCAGGACCCCAGGTGGCAAACCCGCCTCCGCGAAGCACTCGGCGACGTGCAGTCCCGTTCGCGGCGCCTCGTAGCCGAGCTTGAGCACGACCGTGTTCCCGTAGATGAGGGCCGGCGCGAGCTTCCAGACGGGAATCGCGATCGGGAAGTTCCACGGTGTGATCAGGCCGACGACGCCGACCGGGCGGCGCATCGTGTAGAGGCGCTGGTCTGCGACCGACGGCGCGTACAGCTCCCCGATCGGCCTGTACGCATCGCCGGCCGCATAGCGGAGGATCGTCGCGGCGCGGAGCGTCTCGAGCCGCGCTTCGCGCAGCGGCTTGCCCATCTCAGCGGTCATGTCCTGCGCGACCTGCTCTGCGCGTGCCTCGATCGCGGCTGCGGCCTTGGTGAAGTACCCGGCACGTTGGCCGGCGGGAAGCGCCGACCACTCGGGGAACGCCGTGCGCGCGGCCGCGATCGCGGCGCGTGCGTCTTCCGCGTCCGACGCCGGGTAGACACCGGTGACGAGTGAGGGCCGCCACGGGCTTCGCTTCTCGTACGTCCCGGCGGCGCTCTCGCGCCACTCTCCACCGATGTAGTTGCGGGCGGGCGCTGCGGTCATCGTCTCGCTCATGGCACAGACTCCTTTGCGATCAGCTCGGAGGCACGCACGACGGGGTTCACGAGCGTGCCGATCTCGGGAACGTGGATCTCGACGAAGTGGCCGGGCAGGAGCGTGAAGCCGTCGGGCGGCACGAGGCCGGTTCCGGTGAGGAGGATGCTCGCCTGGGGCACGGGGTTGTCGATGAGCAGCCAGTGGGCGAGCTCGTCGAACGACCGCTTCATCCGCGCCGTCGACGTCTCGCCCTCGAACACGATCTTGCCCCACTCATCCGTGACCCGCAGTGTCAGTGCGAAAGGCCGGTCGTGGCCCTCTGCGACATAGACGCAGGGCCCGAACGAGCACGCGCCGGCATAGATCTTCGCCTGTGGCAGGTACAGCGGGTTCGCGCCCTCGATGTCGCGCGACGAGACGTCGTTGCCGATCGTGTAGCCGGCGACACGCCCGTTCTTGCCGAGCACGATGCCGATCTCCGGCTCGGGGACGTTCCACTGCGAGTCCTCGCGAATCGCGATCGGCGCGCCCGGCCCGACGGTGCGGCGCATCATGGCGTCCTTCATGAAGAGCTCGGGCCGGGGGGCGTCGTAGACACGGGTGTAGACGTCCTTCACGGCGCTCTCCTCGACGCGTGCGTCGCGCGAGCGCTCATAGGTCACGCCGGCGCACCAGATCTCGGGCGCGTCGAACGGCGCGAGCAGCTCGTACGGCGCGGGCACCTGCAGGGTGTCGGGGTCGAGCACCTCTATCCGCGCGCCGCCGTCGGTGACGACGCGACCATCCTCGAAGCGTCCGGTCTCGACGCCATTCGGCCCCCGGACGCGCACGTAGCGCATCAGTAGACGGCTCGGCCGCCGGAGATGTCGAAGGTGGCGCCGGTGGAGAACGAGCACTCGTCGCTCGCGAGCCAGCAGATGAGCGTCGCGACCTCCTCGGGCTCGCCCATGCGGCCCATCGGGATGCGCTCGACCATGTAGCCGATGTGCTCCTCCGTGATGCCGTCGAGGATCGGCGTCTCGATCACGGCCGGGGCGACGCAGTTGACGACGACGCCGGTGCGTGCGAGATCCTTCCCGATCGCCTTCGTCATCGCGATGACGGCCGCCTTGGACGCCGAGTAGGCGGCAGCCATTGGGTTGCCCTCCTTCCCGGCGATCGACGAGACGTTCACGATCCGGCCGTGCCCCCGGTCGACCATGCTTCCGATCACGGCACGGTTGCAGTAGAAGGTGCCGTCCGCGTTGATCGACATCACCCGACGCCACTCCTCGTTCGACACGTCGACGGTGGAGAGGGAGGCGCCGGGCACGCCGGCGGAGCACACGAGGATGTCTATGGGGCCGAGCTCGTGTTTCACCTGCGCGACAGCTTCGTCCACGTCATCCGGCCGGGAGACGTCGCCCGCGAGCGCGAGGACGTCGTCGGGTGCCTTTGCTTGGAGGTCGAGGGACGCGACCCGTGCCCCCTCCTCGACGAGCCGGCGTGCGGTCGCCTCGCCGATACCGCTGGACCCGCCCGTGACGAGCGCGACCTTCCCCGAGAAACGTCCTTCGTTGCCCATGTGTCACGCGCAAGCCTAAAGTCTCCACGCGGTGTCCTTCGATCCGACCAGCGACTACCCCCTCGGCGCGAGGCGTCCCGACCTCGTGACGACTCCCAGCGGAGTGCCCCTCGCGCGCGTCACGCTGGCGGCCGCGCGAGCCGGAGAGCTCGTTGCCGCCGACATGCGTGCCACGCCGGAGACGCTGCGTCGCCAGGCTGCAGTGGCACGC
>JBGSXQ010000361.1:0-2088 GCA_041751315.1 Gaiellaceae bacterium
ACGGCTCGGGCGTCGTGATCACGAGTGGCGCCGAGCTCGCCGAGGTCGTCCGAGAAGGCGCCCGGCTCGGCTGGCCGGTGGGCGTTCATGCGATCGGCGACCGCGCGAACCGCGAGGCACTCGACGCCTTCGAGTCGACGCGTGACATGTGGGCGCCACTCGGGCTTCGACACCGCATCGAGCATGCCCAGTGCCTCGCGCCCGACGACGTCGAGCGGTTCGCAGCTCTCGGGATCGCGTGCTCGGTTCAGTTCAGCCACGCACCCTCGGATCGCGACTTGGCCGAGCGTTTCTGGCCGGAGAAGACGGACGGCGCCTATGCGTTCCGATCTCTGTGGGACTCGGGTGCGCTCGTGGCGAACGGCTCCGACGCGCCCGTCGAGGAGCTCGATCCCCTCGCGGGCATCCGCGCCGGCGTTCTCCGCACCATCGACGAGCGTCCCGCGTGGCACCCAGAGCAGTGCCTCACGATCGAGCAGACCCTCGCTGCGACGATCGTCAACCCGCCGTGGCTGTCCGGAGGCGAGAGGCGCCGCGGAAAGCTCCTCCCCGGCTACCTCGCCGACCTCGTCGTGCTGTCGCGCGACCCCCTCGAGTGCCCGCCGGTCGAGCTGGAGTCGGTCGAGGTCGTCGCGACGATGGTCGGCGGGCGCTGGGTGCACAACGCTCCGCCCTGGGACTAACGATGGACCGCATCGCACGATCCGAGGGCCGTCGTCTCTTCGGCTCGGATCCCGCGGCCTACGACTCAGCTCGGCCTGGGCATGCAGAGCGCGTGTACGAGGTGCTCGTCGAGCGCTGCGGGCTACGGCCAGGTTCGAAGGTGCTCGAGATCGGGCCCGGGACGGGTCAAGCGACGCGACGCCTGCTCGACCTGGGAGCAGATCCGCTCGTCGCGATCGAGCCGGATCCGGCGCTGGCTGACTACCTACGGGGAGCAGTCGGGAACCGCATCGAGGTACGGATCGCTGCGCTCGAGGCGGCGGAGCTCGAGGCGAACGAGTTCGACCTGGCCATAGCGGCGTCGTGTTTCCATTGGATCGAGGAGGACGTCGGTCTGGCGAGAATCGCAGTCGCCCTTCGCGCCGGCGGCTGGTGGGCGATGTGGTGGACGCTCTTCGGCGAAGGGCAACGGAAGGACGCGTTCATGAATGCCGTCGATCCGCTCCTCGAGAATCTCCCGTCCAGCCCCTCGTCGGGCTGCGGCTACGGCTGGGGCTCAACGCGGCCGGCGTTCGCCCTCGACGTCGAAGCTCGAAGCGCGGCCCTCGCGCGGGCGGGATTCGTCGCCCGTCGCCACGACCTGGCTCGGTGGCATGCAGAGTGGGACAGCGCTGGGATTCGAGCGCTGTACTCCACGTTCTCACCGATCCAAAAGCTCGACAACGACTCCCGCGAGCGACTCCTCGACGAGATCGAGACGATCGCACAGCGCGACTTCGGCGGCCGTGTCGGCCGAACGCTGACGACGTCCCTCTACACAGCCCGCAAGCCGGCCTGAGCAACGGGTCGTACAATCCGTTCGTGGCCACCCGCACGATGCTCCCCGTTCACGCAGCGCCGACGTGCTCGGTCGCCGGGGCCGCGGAGATCGTCGGCTCCAAGTGGACGGTGCTCATCGTCCACGACCTCTCCGAAGGGCCTCGCCGTTTCACCGAGCTCGAGCGCTCGTGCGCGGGGATCAGCCCCAGGACACTGGCCGAGCGACTGCGGTGGCTCGAGGCCGAGGAGATCGTCGCGCGCCGGAGCTACCCGGAGTCACCGCCGCGCGTCGAGTACGCGCTCACCGCGTCACGCCCGAAGGCGCGGTACCTGGTCGGCCGCGACGCGCACCTGCGCGCGTGGATCGAGCGGCTTCCGCCGCGGCTCCGCGACAGAGTTCTCGCGAAGGCGCTGACCGGCTAGAAGGAGCTACGTGTCGTGGACGCCGCAGCCGAGCCAGTCGTGCCCGAAGCGGCGCATCTCTTTCACGACCGGGAGCAGCGCGCGGCCTTTCTCGGTGAGCGCGTACTCGACGCGCGGCGGTGACTCCGGGTAGCTCCGGCGCGCGACGATCTCCTCGGCCTCGAGCCACCGCAGTCGCTCGGC
>JBGSXQ010000362.1:0-4997 GCA_041751315.1 Gaiellaceae bacterium
ACGCCGGTCGACGTCGTGCCGGACGGCTTCAACGCGCGCACGGCCGTGCACGAGTACGGCGGCGGGGCGTACTGCGTCCACGACGGGACGGCGTACGTCTCGAGCTTCGAGGACCAGCGCTTATACCGCATCGAGCCGGGAAGTGAGCCGGTACCCATCACGCCCGAGGTAGCCGAACGGCGGCATCGCTACGCGGATGGCCGCATCACGCTCGACCGGCGTCTCTGGATCGGTGTGCGTGAGCGGCACGCGGAGAGCGACAGCTCGAAAGACGTCGTGAACGAGCTCGTCGCCGTGCCCACCGGCGGATCGGCGGAGCCTCGCGTGATCGTCGGCGGCCGTGACTTCTACTCCAACCCGCGTATCTCATCCGACGGCACGCGCCTCGCCTTCCTCGCGTGGAACCTCCCCTGGATGCCCTGGGACGGCTGTGAACTTCATGTCGCAGAGCTCGGAACCGATGGCAGCGTCTCGGGGATAGAGCGCGTCGCCGGGGAAGACGGCGCCGAGTCGATCTGGCAGCCGGAGTGGAGCCCGGCGGGAGACCTCGTGTTCGCGAGCGATCGGAGCGGATGGTGGAACCTCGAGCGGATCCGTGACGGGGAGCGCTCCGTTCTCCATCGAGCCGAGGCCGAGTTCGGATATCCGGCCTGGTCGTTCGGAACCCGCTCGTTCGCGTTCCTCGGAGACCAGCGCATCGTCTGCGCGTACGACGTGAGCGGCTTCACGCAGTTCGGTGTGCTGGATCCCGACTCCGGAGACCTCGAGCCGCTCGAGCTCGGCCTCGACTCGCTGTGGGGCGCCCCTTACGTGAGCGCCGAGGGCAGCCACGCCGTCCTCGTCGCCGGCTCGGCGACTACTCCGAACCAGGTCATGCGCATCGACGTGGAGACCAAGGCGACGGAGACGCTGCGCCTCAGCGTCGAATCGCCCGTGCCTGTCGAGTATTTCTCCGAGCCGCGTGCGATCGAGTTTCCGACCGAGGACGGTCTGATCGCACACGCTTTCTTCTATCCGCCCGCGAATCCGGACTACGAAGGCCCGGCCGGCGAGCGCCCGCCTCTCATCGTGGAGAGCCACGGCGGGCCGACGGGCAACACGACGGCGGCGTTCAGTCTAGGGACGCAGTTCTGGACGAGCCGTGGGTTCGGCGTCGTCGATGTCAACTACGGCGGGTCGACCGGGTACGGCCGCGCATACCGCGAGCGACTGAACGGGCAGTGGGGCGTCGTCGACCTGCAGGACTGCGTGAACGCCGCGCGGTATCTCGTCGAGCAGGGTGAGGCGGACTCCGAGCGCCTCCTCATCACGGGGGGGAGCGCGGGCGGCTATACGACCATCTGCGCCCTGACCTTCACCGACGCCTTCGCCGCGGGGGCGACGTACTTCGGCATCGCCGACCTCGAACAGTTCGGCGGGGGTGAGACGCACAAGTTCGAGCTGCAGTACGAGCACACTCTGGTCGGGCCATATCCCGAGCGTGCCGACCTGTACCGGGAGCGCAGCCCAATCCACTTCACGGATCGCCTCGCCACCCCGATGCTCGTGCTGCAGGGCACGGAGGACCGCGTCGTCCCGCCCGCACAGTCCGAGCTCATCGTCGGAGCGCTGCGCGAGCGGGGCGTCCCGCATGCGTACCTCCTGTACGAGGGCGAGGGGCACGGGTTCCGCAAGGCGGAGAACATCGTCGACTCGCTCGAGGCAGAGCTCTCGTTCTACGCGCAGGTGCTGGGCTTCGAGCCGGCCGGTTCGATCCCTAGGCTCGCGATCGTCAACCTCTGAAGCTCGGCAACAGGAGGCACGTGAAGACCGCGAGTAGCATTGCGCGCGCCATGCAGTCCTTCGTCATCGAGGGCGGGCGGCCGTTGAGCGGAACCGTTCGAGCAGCCGGGAACAAGAACGGCGCGCTTCCGATACTCGCGGCATGCGTGCTCGCGTCCGAGGAGGTTCGGCTGGCGAACGTCCCGCGGATCCGTGACGTAGAGACGATGGTCGAGCTGCTCGCAGACCTCGGTGCGGATGTCGAGTGGACGGGGCCGAACGACGTTCGCGTCGACACCGCAGGGCTGGAGCGGACCGACCTCGACGCCGCGCTCGCGCGCGAGATCCGCGCGTCGTTCCTGCTCGCAGGGCCGTTGCTCGCGCGCTTCGGTCGAGTCACCGTCCCACCCCCGGGAGGCGACGTCATCGGCAGACGGCGCCTCGACACGCACGTCCACGCGTTCTCTGCGCTCGGCGCCGAGGTGCACATCGACGGCGTGTACGAGCTCGCGGCCGACGGCCTGCGCGGCACGCGCGTGCATCTCGACGAGGCCTCCGTCATGGGGACGGAGAACGCGATCATGGCTTCTGTCCTCGCGGCCGGCGAGACCGTGCTCGGGAACGCCGCGTGCGAGCCTCACATTCAGGATCTATGCCGGTTCCTCGTCTCGCTCGGCGCGAGCATCGAGGGAATCGGATCGAACGTGCTGCGCGTCCGCGGTGTCGAGCGGCTCGGTGGCGGTGCGTACGAGATCGGCCCCGACCACATCGAGGTCGCGAGCTTCGTCGGGCTCGCCGCGGCGACCGGCGGTGAGATCGTGGTCGAGGGTGTCGAGCCGGACGACCTCGTCTCGATCGAGCCAGCCTTCCGCAAGCTCGGGATCGAGATGGAGGTGGGAGAGCGCTCCGTGCGACTTCCAGCAGGTCAGCGTCTCGTCATCGAGGACGACCTCGGCGGCCAGATCCCGAAGATCGACAGCGGTGTGTGGCCTGCGTTCCCGGCAGACCTCACGTCGATCGCGGTCGCCGTCGCGACACAGGCCCACGGCACGATCCTGATCTTCGAGAAGATGTTCGAGAACCGCCTCGTCTTCGTGGACAAGCTCGTCTCGATGGGCGCGCGCATCATCCTTTGCGATCCGCACCGCGTCGTGGTCACCGGCCCGGCGACCCTGTACGGCGAGCGTCTCGAGAGCCCGGACATCCGTGCGGGGATGGCGATGCTCATCGCCGCGCTGTGCGCGGAGGGCACGTCGACGATCGGCAACATCGGCCAGATCGACCGCGGCTACGAGCGCATCGACGAGCGCCTGCGCGATCTCGGCGCCGTCATCGAGCGCACCGAGCTGTGACGAGCGCGGGCGCGGCGAGTGTCGATCTCCGCGGCCGCGAGAGCCGGATCGCGACGGGCGTCGCCGTCCTCGACCACCTGCTCGAGGAGCTCGCGGAGGCCGGTGGGTTCGGACTGACCCTGGAGATCGCGCCCGACGACCCCGAGGTCGAGGTCGAGCATGCCGGCGCAGCGCTCGGTGCGGCGCTCGTTCCGCTCCTCGAAGCCGCTGGTGCCCCTCGTCGTGGGCTCGGAATCGCTCCGGCCGACGAGGCGCTCGCCATGGTCGTACTCGAGCGGTCAGGTCGTCCGCTCGTCGTCTCGAATGCAGATCTCTCGACGACGCGCGCCGGAGGACTGCAGGCCGATCTCGCCGCGACCTTGCTCGACGAGCTCGCGCGCACGGCCGGCCTCACCATCCACGTTCGGCTCATCGAGGGAGAGAGCTCGCAGCATGTCCTGTCCGCGATCTTCAAGGCGCTCGGCATCGCACTTGCGCGCGCCACCGGAGGTGACACTTGATGGCAGACAAGTACGTCGTCAGCACCGATCGCGCGCCCGGGCCGTTCCAGGGCGCGCCGTACAACCAGGCGATTCGAGCCGGCGACCTCGTGTTCGTCGCCGGTCAGCTCGGGATCTCGCTCGAGACCGGCTTGCTTGTCGGCGAGGGCGTCGCAGAGCAGACCGAGCAGATCATGGCCAACCTCGACGCCATTCTGGAGGCAGCTGGAAGCGGTCTCGACAAGTTGGTCAAGACGACGGTGTTCCTCATGGATCTCGCCGACTTCGGTGCGATGAACGACGTATACGCGCGACACGCCGGCGACCGGCCGCCGGCTCGCTCCACCGTGCAGATCTCGGGCCTGCCGAGCGGCGCGCTGGTCGAGATCGAAGCGGTCGCGCACGTCTGATTCGAGCATGCGGCGAACCCGAGCGCCTCGGTCACCTTGTAACCGATCGTCACAAGCGCTGGCGCGTGCGCCGACACGGGACGCGGGCAGAATGAGGCGATGCGGGCCGCGCACGTCATCGCGACGCACGGGAACACCGACTTCGACGCGTTCGGAGCGATGCTCGCCGCGCGCCTCCTGTATCCCGACGCGGTCGTGGCGGTCGGGACGCTGAATCGCAACGTCCGCGACTTCTATCGCCTGCACGCCGACGAGCTCGGCTCGATCTCCGAGACGAGCCGGCTCGAGCTGAGCGCAATCCGCACGCTCGTCGTCGTCGAGGCGACCACGGCGTCGCGCCTCGGCGAGCTCGAGGCGGTCGCGCTCGATCCCGCCGTCGAGAAGGTGTTGTTCGACCACCACCGTGAGCAGGAGCTGCCCGACTGGGTATCGCGAGACGCAGCTGTGCTGTCGACGGACGGAGCGCTCACTACCGCTCTCGTCGGAATCGTTGCCGAGCGGGAGCTTCGGCCGACCGCGCTCGAGGCGACCGCATTCGCGCTCGGGATCCACGAGGACACGGGGTCGCTGACCTATGCGACGACCACGCAGCGCGACGTCGACGCGCTCTCGTGGTGCATGCGCCACGGAGCGCGCCAGGACCTCGTCGACGAGTATCTGCATACGCCGCTCGCCGCACCGGAGCGCGCGCTGCTCCATGGTCTCCTCGACGCTCTCGAGCCAGTCGAGGTCGGGGGAGAGGAGGTCCTCGTCGGCGCGCTCGCCTGGCCCGAGTACGTGGAGGGCGTATCGAATCTGGCGCACAAGATCGTCGATCTCACGGACGCTCGTGCACTCGTGCTGCTCGTGGAGATGGACGACCGTGTCTTCGTGGTCGCTCGCAGCAGATCCGAGCGCATCGACTCGGCCGCCATCGCCGGCGCCTTCGGCGGAGGCGGGCATGCGCAGGCGGCGTCGGCGATCGCGCGCGAGAGTCTCCAGGACGCTCGCGAGCA
>JBGSXQ010000363.1:0-3560 GCA_041751315.1 Gaiellaceae bacterium
CGCGCGCGACTCCGAGATCTCGCCCGACGTCGTCACGTGGGGGGCGCTCTTCCTCGGCCTGTACGTCGTGGCACACGTCGTCGTGCGCCGCACCGCTCCGCTCGCCGACGGCGCGCTGCTGCCGTTGACCGCAGTCCTCACTGCATTCGGGCTGACCACGATCTACCGCCTCGATCCCGACGACGGCGGACGCCAGGCCGTCTGGGTGGCCGCAGGTGTCGGCGCTCTCGTCGCCACGTTGATCAGGCTGCGCCACGACTACCGCGTGCTCGAGCGCTACCGCTACCTCTTCGGCGTCGCGGCGGTCGCGCTCCTCCTGCTTCCCTCCGTGCCCGGGATCGGTCGCGAGGTGAACGGCGCGCGCCTGTGGGTCGACCTCGGCGTCTTTCAGTTCCAGCCCGGGGAGCTCGCGAAGATCTTCCTGATCCTCTTCCTCGCGGGCTACCTGCGAGAGAAGCGGGAGTCGCTCGCGCGCGGCCAGCTGAAGGACATCGGGCCGCTGCTCGCGATCTGGGGCGCCGCGATGCTCGTCATCGTCGTCACCAACGACCTCGGGAGCGCACTCCTCAACTTCGGGATCTTCCTCGCGATGCTCTACGTCGCAACCGGGCGCGCGCTCTACGTCGCCGGCGGGCTCGGCCTGTTCGTCGCCGGTGCGGCAGTGCTCTACAACGCCATCGGCCACGTGCAGGATCGCGTCACGATCTGGCTCCGGCCCTGGACGGACGAGCGCGTCTACTGCGCGATCAACGGCGAGCTGGAGCTCCGCCAGGACTGCGCGTCGTACCAGCTCGTGAAGAGCCTCTACTCCATCGCGAACGGCGGCTTCGGAGGAACCGGCCTCGGCGGCGGGACGTTCACGACGGTCGACGGCTCGCAGCTCATTCCCTACCTGCGCACCGACTTCATCTTCTCGGCGATCGCACAGGAGCTCGGGCTCATCGGCGCCGCCGCGCTTCTTCTCGTATTCATGCTGTTCGTCGTCCGCGGGATGCGCGTCGCGCTCCAGGCCGACGACGGCTTCTCGAAGCTCGTCGCGACCGGGCTCACCTTCGGGTTCGCGCTGCAGACGTTCATCATCGTCGGGGGTGTCCTGCGCGTCGTCCCGCTGACCGGCATCACGCTGCCGTTCGTCTCCTACGGTGGGACGAGCGTCGTCGCGAACTTCGTGCTGCTCGCGCTCCTGCTCCTCGTCTCAAATCGGGCGAACACACCCCGATGAACCGCCAGATCATCCGTCTGACGTACGTCTCGCTTCTGCTGGTCGCCTTCCTCGTCGTCATGACGACGTACTGGCAGACGTGGGCTGCGCCCGGGCTCGCCGCGCGTGCGGACAACTCGATCAAGCGGGTCGCGGAGTTCCAGGTCGACCGCGGGCTGATCTTCTCGTTCGAGCCCAGGAGACGGCTCGCGCGAAACCGCGAGCGCGAGGTCGACGGCAGGACCCTCTTCTTCCGTCGCTACCCCTACGGTCCGCTCGCAGCACATGTCGTCGGCTACTCGACGGCTGCACGCTCGCGCACAGGGCTCGAGCGCTCGCTGAACGACTACCTGACGGCCTCGAACGCGAACCTCGCGACGGCGCTCGACAAGGCGCTGGACGAGCTCCGCGGAAGGCCCATCGAGGGCAACGACGTCGTGACGAACCTCGACCTCGACGCCCAGGAGATCGCGAACGAGGAGCTCGGATCCAACTGCGGCGCCGTCGTGGCACTCGACCCGCGCAACGGCAGGCTGCTCGTGATGGCGTCCTCGCCGGGATTCGACCCGAACGTCGTGGAGGAGGACTTCGGCCAGATCGACGAGATCACCGCGGACTGCACGCCGGTCGCTCCCCTCCTCAACCGCGCGAGCGCCGGCCTCTACGTCCCCGGCTCCACGTTCAAGGTGATCACGGCAGCGGCGGCGCTCGAGTCGAAGAAGTTCACACCGGAGTCGAGCTTCTTCGATCCGGGCTTCTGCACCGTGTACGGCAAGCCGGTGAACAACTACGACACGAGCCGTCCGTTCGGGAACGTCAGCCTGCGAGACGCGCTCGCGTACTCCGTCAACTCGGTGTTCTGCAATATCGGCAAGGAGCTCGGCGCGAAGAAGATCCTGGACACGGCGAAACGCTTCGGGCTCTACGAGCGCCCGCCGCTCGAGACGCCGGCGGACGAACGCCTGGCGAGCGGCCTCTACCGGCGCGGCCAGCTCTACTACCCGGCCCGCGACTCCGACGTCGATGCGGGACGAATGGCATTCGGGCAGGAGCGGATGCTCGTCACAGCGCTCCAGAACGCGATGGTTGCCGGCGCGATCGGGAACCGCGGCCGGCTGATGGAGCCACACGTCGTGAACCGCATCGTCGGCCCGGGCGGGAGAGTGATCGACAAGCAGGGGCCGCGGCTCATCCGCCAGGCTGTGAGCCGGAGGACCGCGGACGACGTCGCCGACATGATGCGGCTGGGCGTCCGGCAGGGCACCGGGACTGCGGCGCAGATCTCCGGCTATTCCGTCGGCGGCAAGACCGGAACGGGCGAGACCGGCGTTCCCGGCTCGAACATCACGTGGTTCATCGCGTTCGCCGGAGAGGACGACGGGAGCCCGCCCAAGCTGGCGATCGCCGTCGTGCTGCAGAACCAGAGCGGCACGGGAGGCTCGACCGCCGCCCCGATCGCCCGTGCAGTCATGCAGGCAATCCTGCATGACACGGAGAATCCCTAACCTCTAGATGCACTTCCGGTACCCATGACGACCCAGGACACTCTTTCCGGCACCCTCTTCGCAGGGCGCTACCGCATGTCGCGCAAGCTCGGCGGAGGAGGCATGGCCGACGTGTACCTCGCGGAGGATCAGGAGCTCGGCCGGCGGGTGGCCGTCAAGATGCTCCACGGCCGGTACGCGAACGACGAGCAGTTCGTCGAGCGCTTCCGCCGCGAGGCGACTCACGCCGCGGGCCTCTCGCACCCGAACATCGTCTCGATCTTCGACCGTGGCGAAGCCGACGGCTCCTACTACATCGTCATGGAGTACGTCGAGGGCCGGACGCTCAAGGAGCTCGTCCGCTCCCGTGGCTTGTGCCCGGTTCCAGTTGCCATCGCGTACACGAGGCAGATCCTCGCGGCGCTCCGATATGCACACCGCAACGGTGTCGTCCACCGCGACATCAAGCCGCACAACGTGATCGTCGACGCCGAGGGCGTCGTGAAGGTCGCCGACTTCGGAATCGCCCGCGCGGGGGTGAGCCAGATGACGGAGGAGGGCGCGATCATCGGCACCGCGCAATACCTCTCGCCCGAGCAGGCCCGCGGGGCGCCTGTCGACCAGACGTCCGATCTCTACTCCGCCGGCATCGTGCTCTTCGAGCTCCTCACCGGCGACGTGCCGTTCACGGGGGACAGCCCGGTGGAGATCGCGATGAAGCATCTCGCAGAGACCCCGCCCGCGCCGTCGGAGCTGCGGCCCGACGTCCCGCACGACCTGGACCTGGTGGTCGTCCGCGCGCTGGCGAAGGAGCCTGCCGACCGCTACCAGTCTGCCGCCGCGATGGACGCCGACCTGGAGACCGTCGCCCGTGG
>JBGSXQ010000364.1:0-6355 GCA_041751315.1 Gaiellaceae bacterium
ACGTTTCTCGACGTCGGTCAGGGCGACGCCGTCCTGCTCGAGACTGCGCGAGCTCGCGTGCTCGTAGACCAGGGCCCGCCCGAGGGCGATGTCGCGGATCAGCTCACGGGGATGGGGATCCGCTCGCTCTCCGCTCTCGTGCTCACCCATCCTCAGCGCGACCATGTCGGCGGCGCGGCGGATGTCCTACGCCGACTGGAGGTCGGGCACGTGCTCGAGCCAGGCCTCGAGACGAGCGGCCCCGAGCGAGAGGAGGCGTTGCGTGAGGCACACCGGCGCGGCATCCCGGTCAGGCTCGTGCGTGCCGGATCGAGCTTCGCGGCCGGAGGGCTCACCCTGCGCGCGCTCTGGCCGGAGGACGGCGGACGAGCGAACGAGGATCCGAATGCGAACGCGCTCGTGCTCGTGGCGAGCTATGGCTCGACGGACGTCTTCCTTCCTGCCGACGCGGAGTCGGACGTGACCGCGCGCCTCCCGCTCGGTGAGGTCGAGGTCCTCAAGGTCGCCCACCACGGATCGCAGGATTCCGGCCTCGCTGGGCAGCTGCGCACGTTGCGACCGGCTGTCGCCGTGATCTCGTGCGGACGGGACAACGACTACGGCCATCCGCGCCCCGAGACCCTCGAAGCGCTGGCAGGCTCTCGCGGGCTGACCCTCTACCGCACTGATCTCGACGGTCGCGTGGTCGTCGAGTCCGACGGGCTGAGCCTGGCGGTGCGGTCCGATCGTTAGGGTGCGGAGTCATGGCGGACGCTCCGGACAAGGCGGTCTACCTCATCACCGGAACCGACCGCCCCAAGGTGGACACGGCGCTCGCGCGCCTCCGGGGCCACTTCGAAAGCGAGGCCGTCGAGCTCCTGAGTGCACTCGAGACCTCCGGCGAGGAGACGGTAGGGCTCTGCAACACCGGAAGCCTGTTCGGCGACGCGCGCCTCATCGTGGTCGGCGACGTCGACGGTGTGAAGGCGGAGCGCGGCCGGCGCGGCGGGTGGAAGACAGCCGACGTCGAGGCGATCACCGAGTACCTCGCGAGCCCGGCTCCCGCGACCGTTCTCGCGCTCGTGGCCGAGGACATGAAGCCGAGTGCGGCGCTCGCCAAGGCATGCGCGAAGGCCGGCGCCGTTCTCTCCTACGACGTGGCCAAGAACAAGCTCCAAGGCTGGGTCGCCGAGCAGTTCGCGCAGCACGGTGTCCGCGTCGAGCCCGACGCTGTGGCCACGCTCGTCCAGCTCGTCGGCGAGGACCTCCGCGCGCTCAAGGTCGAGGTCGACAAGATCGCCACCTGGGCGGCGGGCGAACCGGTCGGCGAGCGCGAAGTGAGCGCTCTCGTCGCTCCGAACGTCGACGTTCCCGGCTACGAGCTGACCGAGGCGTGGGCGAACCGGGACGTCGCACGCGTGCTCGCGCTCAGCGAGACGATGTTCGAGCACGAGCCGAAGTCCCGCCGCGACGTCGCGCCACGCCTGGCCGGTCAGCTGGGATCGCACCTCGGTCGGCTTCGTGCGATGAAGCGACTCGCCGCCCAAGGCGTCGGCTCGAAGGAGGCGGCGGCGCGTCTCAAGCTCAACCCGTACTACGCGGGGAAGCTCTATTGCCAGGCCGAGACTTTCTCGGAGGACGAGCTCGACGCAGCGGTCGTCCGCCTCGCCGACCTCGACGGCGCGCTGAAGGGGACGAGCAGACTCGCCCCCGATCTCGAGCTCCAGCGAGCTCTCGTGCTGCTCTGCGAGCGCCCGGACGGGGCGCAGCCCGCGCGCTGAGAACCTAGGACTTTACGCTCGCGACGAGCCGAGCCGCGCGCGACTTCTTGCGTGCTGCCGTATTGCGATGCAGGGCTCCGCGGCTCGTCGCACGGTCGATCATCCGCACGAGCTCGCGATGCTCGGAATCGACCTGCTCGGCGTCACTGCCGGAGACGGCTGTCTCCAGCCGCTTCGTGAGTGTCTTGATCGTCGAGCGGTAGCGGAGGTTCTCCGTCCGCTGGCGCTCCTGGATCCCGACGCGCTTCTTCTGCTGCTTGATGTTCGCCATTCGAGAAAAATGCCCGCAGCTGCGGGCCGCGCGATGGTAGCAGACCCCACTGGGAGAATCGCAGCGCGCATGGAATCGACGAGCCCTCCGTCCGAGCCCGGCGAGAGCCGCCGCATCGCGCGCTCCGCGGCGGTGTTCTCGGCAGCGACGGCGGTGTCGCGTGTCCTCGGTCTCGTGCGCGAGATGGTCAGCGCGTACTTCTTCGGGGTGGCCGGGTTGATCAACGCTTTCACCGTCGCGATTCAGATCCCGAACCTCGTGCGGGCGCTGGTCGCCGACGCCGCGCTGTCGGGCGCGTTCGTCCCAGTGTTCAGCGAGCTCCTCGAGAAAGGGGAGAGGCATCGGGCCTGGCGCGTCGCGTCGACGCTCTTCTGGCTGGTTCTGCTGGCGCTCGGCGGCGTGACTGCGCTCTTCATCCTCGTCGCACCGCTTCTGATGAAGCCGTTCGGCGACGCGGGAGGCGATTTCGACCTCACCGTGGGGCTCTCGCGCGTGCTCTTCCCGATCATCGTGCTGATGGGCCTGTCGGGGATCGTCGTCGGGATCCTCAATACGTACAACCACTTCGCCCTGCCCGCGCTCGCACCCGTCGCGTGGAACCTCGTGATCATCCTCGGACTGCTGCTCGGCATCCCGCAGATCGACGAGGAGAGCGGGCAGCTCTATCTGTACGCGGGCGTCGTCGTGCTCGGGACGCTCGTCCAGCTTCTGCTGCCGATCCCGTGGCTGCGCCGACTGGATGGAAGCCTCACGATGGCGATCGACTGGCGCGACCCGGCGGTGAAGCGCGTGCTCGTGCTGATGCTGCCGGTGACCCTGACCATCGGGCTCGTGAACGTGAACTTCGTCGTCGACACGGTCTTCGCGTCGCGGCTCCTCGATCCCGAGCTCGCGCCGGCTGCGATCGACAAGGCGTTTCGCCTGTACATGCTGCCGCAAGGGATCTTCGCGGTTGCGGTCACCACGGTCCTGTTCCCGGCTTTCGCGCGCCTCTCGGCCCGGGCCGACATCGACGGCCTGCGGCGTGCGCTCGACGGCGGGCTGCGCCAGATCGCCTTCCTCCTCGTGCCGGCCGGGCTGCTGTCGATCGTCCTCGCCGAGCCGATCGTGCGCCTCGTCTACCAGCGCGGCGAGTTCACGCCAAACGACACCGTGATCGTCGCGCAGTGCCTGCAGGCGTTCTCGATCGGGCTCGTGTTCAACGGGTGGATGCTGATCCTCAACCGCAGCTTCTACGCCATTCAGACGAACTGGGTGCCGACCGGCGTCGCGCTCGGCGCCGTCGGCCTGAACGTGGCGTTCGACGCGCTCTTCTATCGGCTCGGCATCTGGGGGATCCCACTCGCGACCTCGACGGTGAACGTCGTCGCGTCGGGGGTCCTGCTCGTGATGATGCGACGGCGGCTCGGCCTCGAGCACGTCGGCAGGACGCTCGCCGTGGTCGCTCGGATCGCTGCGGCGGGTGCGGTTGCGGCCGGGGCCGCCCTCGCGGCGTGGTACGGCCTTGACGAGCTTCTCGGGCGCGGCCTCGTGGCGCAGATCCTCTCGCTCGGGTCGGGCCTCGTTCTCGGCGGCATGACGTACGTCGGCCTGGCCCGGGCGCTCGGACTGCGCGAGCTCGAGGCGTTGCTACTGTTGCGAGCCCGGCGCGACGATCCCTCTGACCCGCGCTGAGCCTCCTATGCAGCAGCAAGACCGCATTCGCAACTTCGCGATCATCGCGCACATCGACCATGGCAAGTCGACGCTGGCTGACCGCATCCTCGAGCTCACGGGCGCCGTCTCCGAGCGCGATATGCGCGAGCAGCTTCTCGACACGATGGACCTGGAGCGCGAGCGCGGGATCACGATCAAGGCACAGGCCGTCCGGGTGAGCTGGAAGGGCCACCAGCTGAACCTCATCGACACGCCGGGCCACGTCGACTTCACGTACGAGGTGTCGCGGTCGTTGCAGGCCTGCGAGGGCGCGCTCCTCGTCGTGGATGCGGCGCAGGGGATCGAAGCCCAGACGCTCGCAAACGCCTATCTCGCGATCGACGGCGGGCTCGAGATCGTCCCCGCCGCGAACAAGATCGACCTTCCGCAGGCCGATCCCGACGGCGCTGCGAAGGAGCTCGGGGACCTGCTCGGCGAGGAGCCGGAGCGGGTTCTCCGGATCTCGGCGAAGACCGGCATCGGCGTGCCCGAGGTACTCGATGCGATCGTCGAGCGGATCCCGTCGCCGGCTGGGGATCGGGATGCCCCGGCGCGCGCGCTCGTCTTCGACTCGTCCTACGACCAGTACCGCGGGGTGGTGGCGTTCGTTCGGGTCGTCGACGGGAGCTTCTCACCGCGCGAGCCACTTCGGGCGATGGCGCAGGGAACCGAGTTCGACGCCGAGGAGATCGGTGTCATGTCGCCCGCCCGCACGCCGATGGACGCACTGTCCGCGGGGGAGGTGGGCTACGTCATCACCGGCTTGAAGGACGTCTCGCGCCTGCGTGTCGGCGACACGCTCACGTCCCGACGACGCCCGGCCGCGGAGCCGCTGCCCGGCTATCAGGACGTGAAGCCTATGGTGTTCGCGGGGATCTTCCCGACCGAGTCCGACGACTACCCGGAGCTGCGCGACGCGCTCGAGCGCTTGAAGCTGAGCGACGCGTCGCTGTCGTACGAGCCCGAGACGTCGCAGGCGCTCGGCTTCGGCTTCCGCTGCGGGTTCCTGGGGCTTCTGCACATGGAGATCGTCCGCGAGCGCCTCGAGCGCGAGTTCGATCTCGACCTGCTGATCACGGCTCCGAACGTCGCGTACAAGGCGACCACGCGCACGGGCCAGACGGTCGAGGTTCACAACCCCGCCGAGATGCCGCGCGAGCTCGAGGAGGTCGAGGAGCCCTACGTCAGGGCGTCCGTGATCGTCCCGAAGGACTACGTCGGCGCGGTCATGGAGCTCGCGAACGAGCGCCGCGGGAGCTTCGACCACCTCGAGTACCTGAGCGAGGGTCGCGTGCTGCTGGTGTACGAGCTGCCGCTCGGCGAGATCGTTCTCGACTTCTACGACCAGCTGAAGTCGCGCACGCGCGGCTATGCGAGCTTCGACTACGACCTCGTGGGGTTCCGGCCAGGAGAGCTGGCGCGCGTCGACATCCTCGTCGGCGGCGAGCAGGTCGACGCTCTCTCGCTCATCATCCACCGCGACTTCGCGTACGACCGCGGCCGTCAGCTCGTGGAGCGGCTTCGCGAGGAGATCCCGCGCCAGATGATCGACGTGCCGATTCAGGCCGCGATCGGATCCCGCGTCATCGCGCGCGAGACGATCAAGGCCCGCCGCAAGGACGTGCTCGCGAAGTGCTACGGCGGCGACATCTCCCGCAAGCGCAAGCTGCTCGAGAAGCAGAAGAAGGGCAAGAAGCGGATGAAGCAGGTCGGCGCGGTCGAAGTCCCGCAGGAGGCCTTTCTCGCCGTTCTCAACCTCGACTCCGACCGAAAACGCTGACCGTGGGCCACGTCCGCCACCTCTACGTGCACCTCCCGTTCTGCGCGCACCGCTGCGGGTATTGCGACTTCGTCACGGTTGTCGGGCGACACGCGCAGCACGGTGCGTACGTCGACGCGCTCCTCCGCGAGCTCGAGCAGGAGCGCGCGTCGCTCTCGGAGGTCGAGACGGTGTTCTTGGGCGGAGGCACCCCGACCTTCACCGAGCCCGTCGAGCTCGCACGGCTGTTCGCCGCGCTTCCGGCCGCGGAGGAGGTGACCGTCGAGGCAAATCCCGAGACCGTGACGCCTGCTCTCGCCGCTCTGCTCCTCGCGGGCGGCGCCACGCGCATCTCGCTCGGGGCGCAGAGCTTCCAGCCCGGTCTTCTCCGCATACTCGAGCGGCGGGCCTCGCCGGAAGACGTCCGGCGGGCTGTGCATACTTTCCGTGATGCCGGATTCGACAACATCTCGCTCGATATCCTCTACGGCATCCCCGGCCAGAGCACCGCCGACCTCGTTTCCGACCTGAGGCAGGCTCTCGCTCTCGAGCCGGAGCACCTCTCGTGCTACGAGCTCGAGGCGAAGCCCGGTACGCGCTTCACGGTCGCGCACGGGGACGAGCTCGGGCGCCAGGCCGATGCGATGGAGGGCTACTTCGAGCAGGTCGTCGACACGCTGACGGCGGCCGGCTACCGCTGGTACGAGACGGCGAACTTCTGCCTCGGCGACGAGCGCGCGGGCGGGCGCGATCTCCGCGCACGGCACAACCTGGGCTACTGGCTCGGACACGATTACGTCGGGCTGGGCGTCGGGGCCGTGTCGACGGTCGCAGGCGAGCGGCGCCGCAACCTGCCCTCGCTCGCCCGGT
>JBGSXQ010000365.1:0-4628 GCA_041751315.1 Gaiellaceae bacterium
CGCGACTGATCGCCGCGCCAGAAGCGCTCGAACATGCGCTCGCGCGCTTCGGCGTCCAGGCCGGCGCCGGTGTCCTCGACCGCGACACGCACGCCGTTCGCGTCGGGCTCCACCCGCACTGCCACAGCCCCGTCCGAGGGAGTGTGTCGCAGGGCATTCGTCAGGAGGTTCATCAGCACACGCTCGAGCTTGTCCGGGGCGAAGCGGGCGACGACGTCCTCGTCGACGTCTGCATCGAGCCGGACCTGTCGGCTCCGTGCCTCGGCCTCGATGCTGCGAAGCGAGCTCGACACGACCGGCGCCACAGGGAGGTTCCGCAGCTCCAGCGTGAGCGCGCCCGAGTCGATGCGCGCGAGCTCGAAGAGGTCGTCGACGAGGAGCGACAGGACGCGCACCTGCTCGCGCAGGACGGGCACGTACTCCTCGGGCGCACCGAGGTCGTCCTCGATCGCCTCAAGCATCGCCTGCATGTTCGCGAGGGGCGTACGCAGATCGTGACTTGCCCATGCGATCAGCTCTCTCCGCGTGTCGAAGAGGCGCCTGAGGCTGTCGCCCATCTCGTTGAACGAGGTCGCGAGGTCGGCCACCTCCGCCGGTCCCTGCTCGGGCACGCGCACCTCGAGATCGCCGTGGGCAAGCTCGACGGACGCGTCGCGAACGCGGTCGATGGAGTCGACGATCGAGCGTGCGAGGACGAGGGCCGCAACGACTGCCGTCAGCGCCGACGCGGCCGTGATCGCGAGGATCTTGAAGTCCTCACCCATGTGGAACATCACCCAGCCGGAGAGGAGCACGGCGCCGAGAGGGAGCAGAACCGCGAGGAAGGCGAGACCCGCTAGCTGCATGCGCACCGTCGGGAGGAGTCGAAGCAGAAACGCGAGAACGAGTCCCACGCCGAGCGTCGCAGCGGCCACCAGCACCGCGGACTGGATCATCGCGATCATGCGGCGAGCCGGTAGCCGATGCCCCAGACCGTCTCGAGGTAGCACGGCTGCGACGGATCGTCTTCGATCTTCTCGCGTAGCCGGCGCACGTGCACCGTGACCGTTCCCGTGTCGAGCGCTGCTGTGTATCCCCACACGCTTGCCATGAGCTGATCGCGCGAGAAGACGCGTCGCGGGTGGCTCGCGAGGAACCACAGGAGGTCGAACTCCTTCGCCGTCAAGCGAATCGCCTCGCCGGCCTTGGACGCCTCACGTGTCTCGCGCTCGAGGGTCACATCTCCGAACTCGAGCGCCTGCACGGACGCGCCGCTCGAGGATGTGCGTCGAAGGACGCTCCGCACCCGTGCTGCCAACTCGCGCGGCGAGAACGGCTTCGTGACGTAGTCGTCGGCGCCGAGCTCGAGGCCCACGATCCGGTCGGCCTCCTCGCCGCGCGCGGTCAGCATGATCACAGGCAGCTCCGAGCGCCCCCGGATCCAACGGCAGAGCTCGAGCCCGTCGGTGCCAGGGAGCATGACGTCGAGGACGACGAGGTCGAGCTGAGAGCGCTCGATGAGCCCACGCGCGGCGGTTCCGTCCGCTGCCTCGAGCGTGCTGTGCCCCTCGCGGGCCAAATAGCGCACGACGACCTCGCGCACGATCGGCTCGTCGTCGACGACGAGGACTGTTGCCATCGCCGCATTGTGCGCGCTTCCCGGTTACGGAGACGTGAACAAGACCGCGCTCGCCCAGGGGTCAGACCCTACGGGTCTGACCCCTGACTCGGCTGAGGTGGACATGGCGCATCGAGTCACGAGCTTCTCGACGATCCTGCACATGCCCTGATTTCCCGATATTCCCGCGCGAGGGGTCAGACCCTGGACTGTCCTATCGAGGCAGGGTGACGAGACCGTCGGTGACGACGACCAGGCCGTCGCGCTCGAGCGAGCGAACGACGCTGTCGTCAAGGCCTGCGAGGTCACGCGGCGACTCGGCCACGTTGCGGAGGGCAGCCGAGCGGCGCTGGCGGAAAGAGCCCTCGAAGCGTCCCTGCCCGCGCGCAGGCTCGTCCCGGATCCCGCGCGAGGGGCAGGCGTCGGCGAGTGGGCACGCGTCGCAGCGCGGGATCCGTGCGAGGCATACGGTGGCGCCGAGATCCATGAGCGCCTGAGCTGCCTCGGCCGAGAACGTATGTCCGGTGCGACGCCGGACGCGCTCGACGTTCACGTCGACGGGCAACACGTCCTCGCCGAAAGCGAAACAGCGCACGGCGGCGGCCGTGTACGGGCCGACGCCCGGAAGCGTCGTGAGATCTTCCGGCCACCCGCTTGCGGCCACGTGCTGCGCTGCTCGGTGGAGCGAGACCGCTCGGCGGTTGTACCCGAGCCCCTGCCACTCGCGAATGACGTCCGCAGGCGGGGAGCCTGCAAGCGCGTCCACGGTCGGCCACCGCTCGAGCCACGCGAGGTAGCGAGGCACCACGCGATCGACCTGGGTCTGCTGCAGCATGACCTCGCTCACGAGGATCGCGTACGGATCGCGTGTGCGACGCCACGGCAGGTCGCGCCCTACCTCAGCGAACCACGCCGACAGGAGCCCCTCCACCGTGCGAGGGTACGCGAGTCATCGAGCACGGGAGGCAGGGATGAGTCTGACCGCATTCCAGGAGGAGCTCTGCACGCAGAGCCGCTGGGACTTCTCGGATCTGAGAGCGCTCTACGTCAACTGCACGCTCAAGCCCTCACCTGAGATCTCGCACACCGAGGGCCTCATGCGGATCTCGATGGCGATCATGGAGCGGAACGGCGTCGAGGTCGACTTCGTCCGCGCGGTCGACCACGACCTCGCGCCGGGGGTGTGGCCCGACATGCGCGAGCACGGCGCTGCCGCCGACGACTGGCCCGCGCTGTACGAACGGGTGCGGGACGCTGACGTGCTCGTCCTCGGCTCGCCGATCTGGCTCGGCGAGAAGTCGTCCGTATGCACGCGCGTGATCGAGCGGCTCTATGCCTGCTCGAGCATCCTCAACGCGCATGGCCAGTACGCGTACTACGGCAAGGTCGGCGGCTGCCTGATCACGGGCAACGAGGATGGGATCAAGCACTGCTCCATGAACATCCTCTACTCGCTCCAGCATCTCGGCTACACGATTCCGCCGCAGGCCGACGCGGGCTGGATCGGCGAGGCGGGGCCTGGGCCGTCCTACCTGGACGAGGGCTCGGGTGGGCCCGCGAACGACTTCACGAACCGGAACACGACGTTCATGACGTGGAACCTGCTCCACGTCGCGCGCATGCTGAAGGACGCCGGCGGGATGCCTGCCCACGGCAACCAGCGCTCGCTGTGGGATGCGGGCTGCCGGTTCGACTTCGCGAACCCGGACTATCGGTAGGTTCGGGCCGTGCTGCTCTACAACTCTGCGGTCTCCGGCAACTGTTACAAGGTGCGCCTCCTGCTGGCGCAGCGGGGGATCGGCTACGAGACCGTGGAGCTGTCCGTCGTCGACCGGTCGAACCGGGAAGAGGTGCTCGGCGGCCTAAATCCGGGCCTTCGCGTGCCGACGCTCGTCCTCGACGACGGGCGACCGCTCGCCGAGTCGAACGCGATCCTCTGGTACTTGGGTGAGGGGACCGAGTACGTGCCGGAGGATCGGTACGAGCGCGCCCAGATGCTGCAGTGGCAGTCCTTCGAGCAGTACTCGCACGAGCCGTACGTCGCGGTCGCGCGCTTCTGGAAGACGTACTCCGGACGGCCCGAGGTGTTCGAGCGTCAGCGCGAGCGCCTGCTGAAGGGCGGCTACGCGGCGCTCGACGCGCTGGAGGGACACATCGCGTCGCGCACCTTCCTCGTCGGTGAGCACTACTCGCTCGCCGACATCTCGCTCTACGCGTACACGCACGTCGCGCACGAGGGCGGGTTCGACCTCGAGCCATACCCTGCGACGCGCGCGTGGCTCGAGCGCGTGGCCGCACAGCCCGGCCATATCCCGATCGACGCCTGACCGTGGCAGTTCGCGTCCGCTTCGCGCCGAGCCCGACCGGCTCCCTGCACGTAGGGAACGCGCTCACGGCGGTGGCCAACCGTCGTTACGCGGACGCGCACGGCGGAGCCGTCGTGCTGCGAATCGACAACACGGATGCGGCGCGTTCCGTTCCCGGGGGAGAGGAGAAGATCGTCGCCGACCTCGCCTGGCTCGGCGTGGCGTGGGACGAGGGGCCCGTGCGGCAGAGCGAGCGAACGGCTGTCTACGAGGAGGCGGCCGAGCGGGCGCTTTCCACCGGTGCTGCCCACCGCGACGACGACGGCTCCGTCCGAATCGGACGTGACGGAACGACCCTCCTGCGCGCGGACGGCACCGCCACGTATCAACTCGCCTCCGTGGCGGACGACCTCGCGCTGGGCATCACGCACGTGATCCGCGGGAGCGACCACCGGCCGAACCTCCCCGTGCAGCAGCGGATCGCACGGGCGCTCGGAGGCGAGCTGCCGGAGGTGATCCATCATGGCCTCGTCCTCGGTAAGGACGGGAAGAAGCTCTCCAAGAGGCAGGGGCACTCGTCCATTGCGGAGCTGCGGGACGAGGGGTTTCCGGCCCAGGCCGTCCGCGCCTACCTTGACGAGCTCGACCTGCCCTCGCACGACGTCCAGCTCGATCTCGCGCGTCTCGGCCGCCTGGCGGTGGACGCGATCGCGGAGATGCCGGAC
>JBGSXQ010000366.1:0-4026 GCA_041751315.1 Gaiellaceae bacterium
CCGTAGACGGGGGGGGGCCGCTTCCGCGGCCCACCACCTGCTTTCTCGCCTACCGCAACGAGTATGCGTGCTCGGGCGCCGGAACTTGCTCGAGCACGGTGCGCAGGATGTCGTCGGGGCTGAGCCCCTCTTCGAGAATGAGACGGTGCCGCAGGACGTACGGCGCGATCTCCTGCACGTCCTGCGCCGTGACTTCCTCGCGCCCGCTCAATCGCGCGTTCGCCCGGGCCGCGCTGGCCAGGTGGATAACGCCACGCGAGCTGACACCGAGCTCCACGCCGGCGATGTCGCGACTCTTGCGCGCGATCGCGACCATGTACCGGCCGACCGCTTCGGGGAGCTCCGTCGCGTCGAGCTCGTCACGCGCCTTGTCGAGACCCACGACGCCGAGGAGCGGGCGAACCTCTCCGAGCATGTCGGGGGCGATTCCCTTGTGCGGAAGATCGAGCATCTCGAACTCGCTCTGCGCATCCGCGTAGTCGAGCACGATCTTGAACAGGAAGCGGTCGAGCTGGGACTCGGGAAGCTCGAACACGTCGCGGTGCTCGTACGGGTTCTGCGTCGCGATGACCAGGAAAGGGTCGGGGAGCCGGTGCTGCTTGCCCTCCACCGTCACCTGTCGCTCCTGCATGGCCTCGAGCAGCGCCGCCTGCGTGCGCGGAGGCGTGCGGTTGATCTCGTCGGCCAGGAGCACGTTCGTGAAGACCGCTCCAGGAAAGAACACCTGCTCGCCGGCGCGGATCGCGTTGCTCCCCGTGAGCTCCGCCGGCGTCGTGTCCGGCGTGAACTGGATGCGCTTGAACTTCGCACCGAGCATGTGCGCCGTGGCGCGGGCGAGTAGGGTCTTGGCGCTTCCGGGCGGCCCCTCGAGGAGCACGTGCCCGCGCGCGAGCGCTGCTACGAGCAGCAGCTCGACGGCGCGCTCCTGTCCGATCACGACCTTCGAGATCTCAGCCTTGGCGCGTTCGCGCAAGTCGACGAGGCTCTCGTATGGCGCCTCCACCAGAAGTGACACGATCTTCACCCTCCCCGTTCGGCTCGGTTGCGGATCGGACGCCATCGTAGCGCGGTCCGAACGAGGCTCCATCTCGGCTCCCCAGCCGTGCCTCTATCCCACTATCAGACCCCCCGTCGGGGGAGTCAACCCCTCGGTTGAGTGATGCGTTACTGAACCGGCGAGACGGGCGGCCGTACGGCAGTCGGAACGCTGGCCATGGCGTCGAGCAGAACCGTGTCGACGCTGGTCGTCTCGTCCACCGAGATGCGATGCCGGAGGACGTACGGCGCCATCTCGCGCACATCTTCGATCGTCACTACCTGCCGGCCGTCGAGCCGAGCGTTCGCCTTGACCGCGTTGACGAGGTGGATCATCGCGCGCGAGCTGACTCCCAGCTCGACGCCGGGAAGCTCCCTCGTGCGGCGCCCCACGGCGACGATGTAGCGGCCCACGGACTCGGGAACCTCGGTGTGCTCGAGTTCCTGGCGCGCCTTGTCGAGGCCCACGACGCCGAGCAGCGGGCGAACCTCGCCGAGCATGTCCGGCGCGATGCCCTTGTGCGGGAGATTGAGCATCGCGAACTCCGCCTCGGCGTCTGCGTATTCGAGCTCGATCTTGAACAGGAAGCGGTCGAGCTGGCCTTCGGGAAGCGTGAAGACGCCCTCGTGCTCGTGGGGGTTCTGTGTCGCGATCACGAGGAACGGGTCCGGAAGCTTGTGCGCCTTGCCATCGACGGTGACTTGGCGCTCACCCATGGGCTCGAAGAGCGCAGCCTGGGTTCGGGGCGGCGTGCGGTTGATCTCGTCGGCGAGGAGGACGTTCGTGAAGACGGCACCAGGCATGAAGAGGTGCTCGCCGGCGCGGATGATGTTCTGTCCGTTCAGCTCCGTAGGAGTCGTGTCCGGCGTGAACTGGATGCGCTTGAAGCTCGCTCCGAGCATGTGCGCGACGGCACGCGCGAGCAGCGTCTTCGCGCTTCCCGGCGGGCCCTCGAGGAGGACGTGCCCCTGCGCGACAGCTGCGATGAGAAGGAGCTCGACGGTTCGGTCCTGGCCGATGACGACCTTGGACACCTCGGCCTTCGCACGCTCGCGCAACCCCGCGAGGTCGTCGTACTTCTCCTCCATCATCAGCGCCACCGCGTCTGTCCTCTCGCCTCGTTGATCCTGCTCGTGGCTCGATGCCCTCGTCTTGCCGCAGACCGAGCCGACACGCATATCGGCAGCTATCCTCGAACCCTTAACACACATACGGGGGCGATCAGGTTTCGACGTGGTCGGTTCTCCGGCAGAGTTGCGAGCCGAGGTCGCCGGTTGGCCTCGTAAATCAACCGGCACAAAAGCAAGTGCGAACAAGAACGAACTCGCACTCGCCGCCTAGTCGAAGCTAGGTAAGGCGACGTCGACCCGGGTTGGGCCCGAGACCCGGAATTCGGCGCCAACTATCGGGCTCGGCGCCTAGGGAAAGCCAATCGCCCGAAGCGCGACACTTCAGGATGGCTGGCCCGTCGGCAGGTTGTCCGTGAACCGGCCGGCGGGTGAGATCAAGCACGGACTACGCTCGTAGACGCTCTGTTCGGTGCGACCGCGGACGCGGGTTCGATTCCCGCCGCCTCCATGCTTGGCCGGGAACGAGCCTCAATGACGGCGCCTCGAAAGCCGATCTGCATCTTTCTTTACGGTCCGCCAGCCGTCGGGAAGCTGACCGTAGCGAGGGCTCTCGCTGACCGGCGCGACCTTCGGGTGCTCCACAACCACCTCACGATGGATCCAGTAGCAGAGGTTCTCCCGTTCGGGACTCCGGAGTTCTGGGCCACTGTTGACCGGATCCGCGTCGATCTCGTCGGCGCCGCGGCACGGGAAGGAGTCGACCTCGTCTACACGTTCGTCTATGCGCCCGGTGACGAGGGCCATGTCGACGAGATCGTCAGTTCATTCGAGCGTATTGGCGGCTCCGTCGTCTTCGTTCAGCTTGTCGCGCCGCCCGAAGAGCTCCGGCGTCGAGTTTCCGATGCTTCGCGAGCTTCGCACGGCAAGATCCGAGACGCCGAGTCGCTCGACCAAGTGCTTGCGGAGTACGACGTCTACGCCTCGATTCCCGGCAGGGACAGCCTGACGATCGATGCAGCGACAATGTCGCCAGAGGAAGCTGCGACCCGAATCGCTCAACGCATCGACGAGCTGAGTCATGGACGATGACGTTCGCAGATGGGACGCAGCGCGGTCCGGCGGTGGCTCTGTTGCGCGGATCTTCGCTCCTTTCGAACCCATCGCCTCACCATCGGCTCGACAGAGCCGCGTCTCCCCGTAACGGGCGTTGTCGGCGGCGATCGTGGTTGAAGTGCTGGTGGGGCGGTTATAGGATCGCCTCCGGATCGTCCTCAATCCTTGATCCCAGCGTCCGCCCCACCAATCCTGTGGAGGTCACGCGATGAGCAGCCGACTTCGGCGCTTCCTTCTCCTCACGACCTTGCTGGCCGCCGTGCTCGGTGTAGCCGGGGCTTCGGCACAGGTCGGAAACCCGACGAACACCAAGATCGCCGGTATCGACGTCGACGCGACGACGATCCCGGAGCTCCAGCAGCTGATGAACGCGCGCCGCCTGAATGCCGTCGCGCTGACGAACTTCTATCTCCGGCGCATTCGCCAGCTCAACCCGACGCTCGGGGCGGTGATCACCGTCAGCCCGACGGCCATCGCTGACGCAGTCGCGGCCGACCGGGCGCGACGCGGCGGCGACCGCCGTCCGCTGCTCGGGATGCCGATCCTCCTCAAGGACAACATCAACACCACCGGGATGCCGACGACGGCCGGCTCCTGGGCGCTCGCCGGGAGCACGCCCGACGACGCGTTCATCGTGCAGCGGCTGAAGGCCGCGGGCGCGATCATCATCGGCAAGGCCAACCTCTCCGAGTGGGCCAACTTCCGGTCGGGGCCGTCGTCGAGCGGCTGGAGCGGCGTCGGAGGCCAGGGGTACATGCCGTACGTCCTCGATCGCAACCCGTGCGGCTCGAGCTCCGGCTCCGGCAT
>JBGSXQ010000367.1:0-1890 GCA_041751315.1 Gaiellaceae bacterium
ACGGTGCCCATCACTCTGAGCGCCGAGGAGCGCGCGAGAGTTGAGGCTGCGATGCGACCCGCGAAGGCGGAGCAACGCGTCGTTCGTCGGGCGCAAGCCGTGCTCATGATGGCGGACGGAGTGCCCGCGACGGACATCGCCAGGCTCCTCGGGGTGCATGTCTGCACGGTCGATGACTGGCGCAAGCGCTTCGATTGCGCGACACCTAGCGAGAAGCTGGCGGACGCCCCGCGATCGGGACGGCCGCCCTCTCTCTTTCGGATGCCGTCGCCGCACGAGTAGAGGCGGAGGCCTGTCGGCCACCAAGCGACGTCGGGCTGCCAGTCACGCACTGGTCGGCGCCGCTGCTCGGCGACCACGTGCGCTCGCAGGGCATCGAGATCAGCGACCGCTCCGTGTCGCGCATCCTGGCCGACGCCGACCTTCAACCGCATCGGCAGCAGATGTACCTGACCTCCCACGACGACGAGTTCAGGGAGAAGCGCGACGACGTGCTGCGCGTCTACTACGAGACGCCGAAGAACGAGCACATCGTGTGCGTCGACGAGAAGACCGGCATCCAGGCGCTCGAACGACGCTACGCCGACATCGCGATGAAGTCGGGGCAACCGGTGCGCCGCGAGTTCGAGTACAGGCGCCATGGCACGCTCTGCTGGATGGGCGCCCTGGACGTCCGTCGTGGCAAGCCGTTCGGCTTCGTGTCGCAGGCCCACGACAGCGACACCTTCATCGAGCTGCTCGACGTCATCGACACCATCTACCCGCCCGGTCGCGGCCACATCATCATGGACAACCTCTCCGCGCACGACACGCCGGACGTGAACGAGTGGTTCGATGAGCATCCGCGCTGGACCCGACACTTCACGCCGAAGCACGCGTCATGGCTCAACCAGATCGAGTGCTGGTTCTCGATCCTGAGCCGGCACGTCCTGACACGCGGCTCGTTCACGTCGACCGACGACCTCGCGGCGAAGATCGACGCGTACGTCGCCTGGTACCTCGAAAACGACCGGCCGTTCCGCTGGTCGTACCGCCCGAAGTCCTGGTCGTGACCTCGTGCTCGTCCTCGTCCTCGTCCTCGTCCTCGTCCTCGTGCTCGTCCTTGTGCTCGTCCTCGTCCTCGTCCTCCTGCGCGTGCGCGTGCGCGAAACACGCAACCGAACGAACCGGCGGCCGACAGCCAAAGCATGTCCGAAGGACCGCAACCACGCCTCGACTACGAAAACTTGGACGTCTATCGGTGCGCGATTGAGTTTCTCCGCCTCGCGCTACGCGTGGCGAGCAGCCTTCCCCGAGGCGAAAGCGAGCTTCGAAAGCAGCTGAAGACCGCCGCGATGTCCGTGACGCTCAATATCGCCGAGGGAACGGGCAAGCCCAGTCCTGCGGATCGGGCTCACGCCCACGCCATCGCGCGCGGCTCGGCAATGGAATGTGGCGCGCTTGTCGACGTCTGCGCGATTGCTGGCTACATGACTCCCGCGGATGCCCGGCATGGCAAGGAGCTCATCGTCCGCACGGTCGCCATGCTCAGCAAGATGTGCCGCTGAACCGCGCACGCGCACGCGCACGAGTACGAGCACGAGGACGAGGACGCTTCACGAGGACGAGCACGAGCCGCGCTGAGCGCCCGCCTCGGAATCCTGCCGGACTTCCGCCGGACGGCACTAGTTCCGCTCGCCCGAAGTGGGGCCAGCCAATTTCAGCGCCCCTGACGGGGCGAGGGCGCTGAAATTAGCTGGCCTCTCCGGGCTTGTGCTTCGCGTCATGACTGATCTCATTTCGTGCCTCCGGCACTACCCGTCTTTCCAGCGATAGCCCGCGCCGATCACGGTCTCGATCCGATCGAACGTCGGGTCGACCGCCTCGAGCTTGCGGCGGAGACGACGGACG
>JBGSXQ010000368.1:0-2137 GCA_041751315.1 Gaiellaceae bacterium
CGACCTGGGCCCTCCGCACGGTCGCGCTGGGCGTGGTCTCGCTGATCGGAGGAGCGGCCGCTGTCGCCGCGACAGGGAGCGACACGGGGAGCATGCGAATCGTGACGGCGATCGGAGGCTTCGCCACCGGCCCGAAGAGCAGTCCTGGTGGAGCCCCGGTCGGAGCGTCGGGCGTCGCCGACTGGCCCAACGACGAAGACGGCTGGACGATCGCCCTGGCGTCGATCCCACAGACGTCTGGCCGGGCGACCGCCGTCACGCGGGCACGTGCAGCGCGTGGCCGTGGCCTCCCGCAGGTCGGCGTCCTCGACTCGTCGCGCTACGCGAGCCTCCACCCCGGGTACTGGGTCGTCTTCACCGGCGTGTACTCGACCGAGGCCGAGGCGACGAGTGCCCTCGAGGACGCCCGGCGTGCATCGCGGACGGCGGTCGTAAGGCGCGTCGTCCCATAGCGATCGTTGCCTCGAGGGGCGACACATCATCCCGACTTTGTAACACGGCCGAAAAGCCGCTACACTCTCCGTGCGAAGCGCCCGCTTCGCTGCTTTTTCGCCCAGAATCAAGGAATCCGGGGAGATCGAGTAGGTTCTTTGGACGACCACGCAGCCCAGCTTCGCTCCTGTATGTATCAATACTCGCGAGCGATCTACCGCTCGATCAAAGACCTGATCGACCCGTACGCCGGTCGCGACGCGCAGCTCGGGTATCGGCGCGCGGTGCTCGTCGAGTGCGAACGCACCATGACCCGGCTCGCCGACGACCCGCACTACTTCGCCCGTCCGGATCGCGCTCTCTTCGCCGATATCCGGCGATACTTCCCGATCACCGCGCAGGCACAAGTTGCGTGGTCGGTACGCGAGGGCATCGGCGCAGCGACCTCCTTCATCGAGCAACAGGTCGAGGCCGGCCTTCTCGACGGGGGCGTCGCCCGCTGTCACGCCACGACGCGAAAAGGGAAGGCCTGCCAGCGTACGCCGCTCCCCAGTCGCGACTACTGCCCCTCGCATCAGCATCTCGAGCAGGTCTCGACCGTCGCGGCATAGCGCGTCGGCGGCATGGCTCGAGCCATGCGTCTGGTGGCTCGGCAACGACGCCGACGCGCCTCGCCGGCCTCGTCCGGACAACCGCTAGGCTCGACTCTCGATGTCGCACGACGCCGACAAGCTGATCCGTCAGCTCTCACTCGTCGCATTCCTGATGGCGGAGCGACGCCTCCTTACCGCACGTGACGTCAAGTCGAACGTCGAGGGATACAGCGAGATGTCCGACGAGGCGTTCGCGCGTCGCTTCTACTCGGACCGCGCCGAGCTCACCGCGCTCGGCGTCCCACTGCAGTCGCAACGTGACGAGTTCACGGGCGAGGAGCTGTACACCCTCCGCTCGGAGAACTACTTCCTCGATCGTCTCGACCTCGACGACGACGAGCTCGCGGCGCTGCAGACGGCCCTCTACTACCTCGAGGGCAAGTTCGCGTACGCGGAGCCGTTTCGACTCGCGCTGCAGAATCTCGCGCTCGGTCGCTCCGGCTTCTCCGAGCCCCCGACGGACACCGCCGAGCGCGTCCGCGTCAGTGCACCCGACTACTCACCCGAGCTGGCCGGCCGGCTTGCGAAGCTCGAGTCCGCGATCTCGAAGCAGCGCACCGTCCGGTTCGGCTACTGGAGTCCGAAGCGCCCGAAGCACGGCGAGCGAACAATGAACCCGTACGCGCTCCGGCTAGACGAGGGGAACTGGTACGTCGTAGGCCACGACCTCGACAGGCGCGGGATGCGGACGTTCAAGGTCTCGCGCGTCCGCGGTGACATCCGCTTCGCGACGCGGCGCGAGCGAGACTTCAGGATCCCGTCCGACTTCGATGTCGAGGAGCACCGCATTCCGCGACCCTGGCAGATCGGCGAGATCGTCGGGCGAGCCCGCATCGCCGTATCCGAGGATACGGCGTGGTGGATCGAGCGGACGCTCTCCGACGCAGGCGAGGTCGAGGACGGCGTATTCGAGACGGACTATGCGAACGCCGACCTCCTCGCCGGCTGGGTGCTGCGCCAGAACGGACGGGCCGTGCCGCTCGACCCTCCCGACCTCGTCGACTCGGTGGCCGCTTCTCTTTCGGCGCTTGTCGAGGCGCACGACGGCGACG
>JBGSXQ010000369.1:0-2170 GCA_041751315.1 Gaiellaceae bacterium
ACCGCGCCGACGCCCGTGGTCACCGCGCAGCCGACGAGCGCGGCGACATCGAACGGCACGTCGGTGTCTATCGGGACGCACGAGCGCTCCGGGACGACACACGCCTCCGCGAACGTCGAGAGAAAGGAGTAGTGGAAGAGAGGCTCGCCGTCGCGCGAGAGACGTGTCGTGCCATCCATCAGGCCGCCCGTCGCCATCGCCGGCCAGGCAGTGGCGCAAAGTTGCGGCAAGTTGCGGCGACACTCGTCGCAGTCGCCACACCACGGTGCCCACGACAACGCGACGTGATCGCCGACCTCGACGCGTGTGACACCGGCGCCGACAGCTTCCACGATGCCGGCTCCCTCGTGCCCGAGCACCGCCGGGCAGGGCGTCTCCGCGGTGCCGTCGACGGCGTTCCAGTCCGAGTGGCACACGCCGCTCGCGCGAAGCCTGACGAGCACCTCGCCAGGCCCGGGCGGCGCGAGCTCGAGTTCCGAGACAGTCAGCGGCCCGCCTGTCGCCTCGAGGACGACGCCCCGCATCTTCACGCGGTCGCCTTCTCCTTGGCCTGAAGGCGCCGCAGGTCCTCGATCGGGATGTGGCAGCGCATGAGGTGGCCGCTCTCGACCTCGACGAGCGGCGGCTCCTGCTCCACGCAGATCGGGCCCAGGAAGCGCGGGCAGCGCGTGTGGAAGACACAGCCGGACGGGGGAGAGGCCGCGCTCGGGATGTCACCCTCGAGCTTGATCCGCTCGCGGCCACCACCGTCGACGGTAGGGACGGCAGAGAGCAGCGCTTCCGTATACGGGTGGTGCGGGCCGTCGAAGACGACGTCCGCGGGGCCGAGCTCCTGCACTCGGCCGAGGTAGAGCACGGCGATGCGGTCCGAGATGTAACGCACCACGCCGAGATCGTGCGAGATGAAGAGATAAGCGACGCGTTTCTCCGCCTGCAGCTCGACGAGGAGGTTGAGTATCGCCGCCTGCACGGAGACGTCCAGCGCGGAGGTCGGCTCGTCGCAGACGACGAGCTTCGGATCTCCGGCGAACGCGCGTGCGATCGCGACGCGTTGCTTCAGGCCGCCAGAGAGCTGAACCGGCTTCTGCGTCAGCGTCCGCTCGGTGAGCCGCACGCGCGCGATGAGGTCTTGCATGCGCGCCTCCGCCGCCGAGCCACGCACACCGGCGAGCTTCTTGAGGGAGCGCAGCAGGATCCTCTGCACCGAATGGCGGCGATTGAGTGCGGAGTCCGGATTCTGGAAGACGATCTGCAGCGCGCGCAGCTCTTCACGCGAGCGCTTGCGATATCTCGAGGGCAGCTCCGTGCCCTCGAGCCGAGCGACGCCGTTCGTCGAGGCGACGATGCCGAGGAGTGTTCGCGCGAGAGTCGTCTTCCCGCTGCCGGACTCCCCGACCAGCCCGAGCGTCTCGCCTGGCCAGATCGCGGCGCTCACTTCGGTCAGGGCGTGGACGTCATGGCCGCGCTGCTTGAACACCTTCGAGAGGTCGACCAGCTCGACGAGAGGAACGCCGCCTCGCTCGACCGCGGGGAGGTCCAGGTCGGCGGCCTCCGCGCGCGGGAGCTCTGGCGCCCGCTCGTGGTACCAGCACCGGCTCTCGTGCCCGGGCTCGACCATGATGAGCGGCGGCTCCGTGCGGCAGCGCTCGTCGGCGAGTGCGCAACGGTCGGCATAGACGCAGCCGGACAGCGCTGCTCCGAGCGGGGGAAGGAACCCTGGGATCGTGTCGAGGCGCCCGTGGTCCTTGCGGACTCCCCCGCGAGGGATGCAGCGCAGGAGGCCGACCGTGTATGGATGCCGCGGGTCGCGCAGGACCGTCGCGACCGGCCCCTCTTCGACGAGGCGTCCCGCGTACAGGACTCCCACGCGGTCGCACATCTTCGAGATGACACCGAGGTTGTGGCTGATGAAGAGGACTGCCGTCTCGCGTTCCGCTTGCAGGACGGACACCAGGTCGAGAACCTCCGCCTCGACGGTCGCGTCGAGGCCGGTCGTCGGCTCGTCGAGGATGAGGAGAGCCGGATCCTTCGCCAGGGCCATCGCGATGACCACCCGTTGCTGCATTCCCCCGGACAGCTGGTGCGGGTAGCGCGACATCACCGAGTCGGGATCGGCGATCTGCACGATCGCGAGCGCCTCGCGCGCACGTGCCCGCGCCTCCCCGCGCGA
>JBGSXQ010000370.1:0-3350 GCA_041751315.1 Gaiellaceae bacterium
CGTCGACCGTCGTCGATCTCACCGGCCCGGAGCCGCGGGTGCTGCGCGAGGGCGCCGTCCCGGCCGCCGAGGCTCTCCGACTGGTCGGTCAGTAGCATCCAGCGGGATGGCGACCGCGCCGCTGACGCTCGAGGATCTCCGTACGGCGGGCCTCGCAGACGTCGATCCCGAGGTCGCTGCGCTTCTGAGCCGCGAGCTCGAGCGGCAACGGGGCGACATCGAGCTGATCGCTTCCGAGAACTTCACGTGGCCGGCGCTACTCGAGGCGGTCGGCAGCGTGCCGACGAACAAGTACTCGGAGGGCTATCCGGGGCGCCGCTACTACGGTGGCTGCGAGGTCGTCGACGAGATCGAGCAGCTCGCGATAGACCGTGCGAAGGCGCTGTTCGGCGCGGAGCACGCCAACGTGCAGCCGCACGCGGGCGCCCAGACGAACATGGCGGTCTACTTCGCCGTCCTGAAGCCCGGAGACACGATCCTCTCGCTCGAGCTCTCGCACGGCGGCCACCTGACGCACGGGCTCAAGGTCAACTTCTCGGGACGCCTCTACGACATCGCCCACTACGGCGTGTCGCGCGACACGAGCCTCGTCGACTTCGACGACGTGCTCGCTCTCGCAAAAGAGCGTCGGCCGAGGCTGATCGTGTGCGGCGGCTCGGCGTACCCGCGGACGGTCGAGGCGTGGCGCTTCCGCGAGATCGCCGACGAGACGGGCGCGCTTCTCCTCTGCGACATGGCGCACTTCGCCGGTCTCGTCGCCGCCGGCCTCCATCCGAATCCCGTCGAGCACTGCGACTTCGTCACGTCGACAACGCACAAGACGCTCGCGGGGCCGCGCTCCGGGTTCGTCCTCTGCCGGGAGGAGCACGCGCAGGCGGTAGACCGCGCGGTCTTCCCCGGGATGCAGGGCGGGCCGCTCAACCACGTGATCGCCGCGAAGGCGGCGTGCTTCGGAATCGCCGCTTCCGAGCCGTTCCGCGACTACCAACGGCAGGTGCGCGCGAACGCGGACGTGCTCGGTGAGTCGCTGCAGGCAGGCGGGCTCGAGGTCCTCACGGGCGGAACCGACACGCATCTCCTGCTCGTCGATCTCCGCCCCACCCAGTGGAGCGGGAAGGACGCAGAGGAGCGGCTGGCGCAGGTCGGGATCACGGTGAACCGGAACACCGTCCCGTTCGACGAGCGTCCGCCGACGGTGGCCTCCGGGATCCGCGTCGGCACCCCGGCGATGACGATGCGCGGCTTCGACGAGGACGACTTCCGCGAGGTGGGCGCGATCATGTGCGACACCATGAGCCCGGACGCGGACCTCTCGGTGCTCCGAGCGCGCTGCGCCGGCCTCGTCGCGCTCCGGCCGCTGTATCCCGATCTGAACGCCTTCCCGTCCTTCGCGAGCTCGAGCTAGGAACGTAGTGCTCACCGAGGTCACGCACCCGCTCGTCCAGCACAAGCTCGGGCTCCTGCGCGACGTGACGACGACGACGCAGATGTTCCGACAGCTCGTCAACGAGCTCACACTGCTCCTCACGTACGAGGCGACGAAGAGCCTGGCGGACGAGGAGGTCGAGATCGAGACACCGCTCGAGCACATGGCTGCGCGGCAGATCTCCGGGAAGAAGGTCGCGGTCTGCCCGATCCTGCGCGCGGGAGTGGGAATGCTCGACGCCGTGCTCTCGCTCGTCCCCGGTGCGCGCGTCGGCTTCATCGGGCTCTTCCGCGACGAGGAGACGCTCGAGCCGGTCGAGTACTACGTCAAGCTGCCCGACGACCTCGCCGACCGCGACGTCATCCTGCTCGATCCGATGCTCGCGACCGGGAACTCGACCGCAGCCGCGGTCGACACCGTGAAGCGGGCGGGGGCGACGTCCGTGCGGCTGATCGCGCTGATCGCGGCGCCCGAGGGCATCGCGCGTGTGCACCGGGATCATCCCGATGTGCACATCGTCGTCGCGTCCGTCGATCGGGGCCTGAACGAGAAGGGATACATCGTCCCCGGCCTGGGCGACGCAGGCGACCGCCTGTACGGCACGAAGTAGAGGGCCGCTGTGCTGGACGAGCTGCGGGCGACGCCGGAGGTTCTCTACGGGGCGCTCATCGCGTTCGTCATCGTGATGTTGCTGACCCCGGCGGTCGGCGGCATGGCGCGGATGCTCGGGGCCGTCGACCGCCCCGACGCGCGGCGCATCAACCGCAGTCCGATCCCCCGGCTCGGGGGCCTCGCGATCTTCCTCGGCATCCTGGTACCCGCCCTCGCGTTCCTCGATCTCTCCGGGGAGAGCCGCGGCGTGCTGCTGGGTGCAGCCGTCGCAACCGTCGTCGGCGCGGTCGACGACTTCCGGGGTCTCTCACCGTCCGTGAAGCTCGCCGGCCAGTTCGTCGCGGCCTCGATCCCGCCCGCGTTCGGCGTGTGGATCGACCACATCACCTTCCCGTTCATCGGCGTGCTCGACCTACCCGCGTGGATCGGCGTCCCGATCTCGATGCTCTTCATCGTCGCGGTGATGAACATGGTCAACTTCCTCGACGGGATGGACGGCCTGGCGGCGGGCGTGTGCGGGATAGCCGGTGCGACCTACGCCACCCTCGCGCTGTCGCTCGGCAAGCCGGATCCCGCGATTCTCTCCGCGATCGTGGCCGGCGCATGCCTGGGCTTCCTCCGGCACAACTTCTTCCCCGCACGCATCTTCATGGGCGACTCGGGGGCGATGTGCCTCGGCTTCATCCTCGCGGCGGTGTCGATCCAGGGGCTCCTGAAGACGGCGTCGACGGTTGTCCTGCTGCTACCGCTGCTCGTGCTCGCGGTGCCGATCCTCGACACGTCGTTCGTCGTCGCGAAGCGGCTCAAGTACAAGCAGCCGATCTACGGCGCTGACCGCAGTCACCTTCACCACCGCTTCCTGAACATCGGCTTCTCGCAGCGGCGCGCGGCGGTCACCATGTGGCTCTGGTGCTCGAGCCTCGCCGGCGCGGCTCTGGCGACCCGCTTCGTCCCGCTACGCGCGGGCGGGGAGTGGGATCTCTGGCAGACGATCATCGTCGCCGCGATCGGGCTCTTCGCGATCGCGTTCTCGATCTACATCGTGTACCTGCTCGAGATCGTGAAGCTCGCGAACCCACGCCTTCGGCGCCGTGACCAGGAACAGAGCGAATCGCAAGACAGAATGTCCGCCTGACCGACCTGAACCGACTGCGTGTCACCTCAGCGCCGGCCCCAGGGGCCCCGGACTCCTCGGCCAGCGTGTTGCGGAGAGGCCCCTTGTGACACAGTGTCACAAGGTCGCCCCAGAACGTCGCCCCAGCACGTCGCCCCCGCACGTCGCCCCAGCACGGCGCCCAGGCACGTCGCCCAG
>JBGSXQ010000371.1:0-3396 GCA_041751315.1 Gaiellaceae bacterium
GCGCTCGCGCGCGCGCTCGAGCTGTAGCCACGCGCTCGTAGAATCGAGCGCACCGTGCTCTGGCTTTGGATCCTGCTTGCGGTCCTCGCACTCCTCGCCGTCCTCGCCGCGGTCGGGTACAACCGGCTCGTCCGCCTTCGCAACGAGGCGAATACCGGCTGGGCGAACATCGACGTGCAGCTGCAGCGGCGCGGCGACCTGATCCCCAATCTGGTCGAGGCGGTGCGCGGATTCGCAGCTCACGAGCGCGGCGTCTTCGAGGAGGTCACGAGAGCCCGCGCTGCTCTGAGGCAGGCGGCGACCCCGGGCACCGCGGGCGATGCGAACGACATCCTGACTGCAGCGCTCGGGAGGCTGTTCGCGGTCGCCGAGGCGTATCCCGAGCTGCAAGCCTCCGCGAACTTCCTCCGGCTCCAGGAGGAGCTGACGGACACGGAGGACAAGATCAGCGCGGCTCGGCGCTACTACAACTCGACGGTCATGCACTACAACACGGCTATCCAGAGCGTCCCTTGGGTGCTCGTCGCTCGCCCACTCGGGTTCCACGAGAAGGAGTTCTTCTCCGCGTCCGGAGACACAGCCGTGCCCGAGGTCTCCTTCACGCCGGCGACGTGACGCTCCAGCAGCAGATCAGGCGCAACCGGATGCGCTCGAGCATCGTCGTCGTCGGGTTCGTGGTGCTCCTGCTCCTCCTGGCGGGGCTCGTCGGGTATGCGCTCGACGTCTCGCTCGGGGTCGCCGCGCTGGTCCTCGCGCTCGTCTACGCCGTGTTCGGGATCCTCCGCTCGCGGAGCATGATCGCCGGGATCACGCGCGCACAGGAGCTCGGCGACGAGCAGCTCCGTCCGCTCCGGCGGCTCCTCGAGAACGTCTCCATCGGAGCCGGCCTTCCGGTGACGCCCGAGCTGCGCCTCGTCGACGACGCCGCACCCAACGCATTCGCGGCGGGGCTGCGGCCCACCGCGAGCTACGTCGGCGTGACGACCGGCCTTCTCCGCACCATGCCGAAGCGCGAGCTCGAGGCAGTGCTCGCCCACGAGGTGGCGCACATCCGCAATCGCGACACCTACCTGATGACGATGGCGACGGTGTTTGCCGGAATCATCGCGCTCCTCGCCGACCTCGGGTTCCGGACGATGGCCTACGGCGGTCGCAACCGCCGCGCGGGAGCGATCGCCGTCGTCCTCGCCGTCGTGGGCTTCGTTCTCGCCCCGTACGCGGCGCTGCTCTTGCGAATGAGCCTCTCGCGCCGCCGCGAGCTCCTGGCCGACGCGGGAGCCGCCGAGATCCTGAGTGACCCCGAGGCCATGGCGCTCGCGCTACGGCGCCTCGAGCTCGATACGACGACCGTGCGCTACACGAACGCCTCGACCGCGCACCTGTGGGCCGAGAGCCCTACCGACCGGATCGGATCGGAGCGCGGCAGCATGCTCGAGTTCACGAGCTGGTTCAACACTCATCCGCCCATCAGGACGCGCATTGCGGCGCTCGAGGAATCCGGGGGATTTCGGCTTCCCGAGCGGCTTCCCCGCGACGACTCATTCGCCGTCGAGCTCGGTCTTGCCTGACCCGGCGAAATCCGCATTCAGATAAAGCGAAATAGCGTCGATAATGGAGAGGCTGTGAAAGGCCTGCGCATAGGAAGGCGCCGGGGGCGCGCCAGCGACGCTGCCCTGTCGCCGCTCGAGCTCGCTCTTCGTCCGGCGCTCGTCGAGGGCCGCTGGCAGATCCCGGATCGCTTCAACTTCACGCGCGACGTCGTCGAGGCTCTCGCGCGAGACCCCAAGCGGCGGGCGCTGACGTTCCTCGGCAGCGACGGGGTCATCGAGCCGCGCTCGTTCCTCGAGATCTCCGAGGGCGCCACCGTCTGGGGGGCAGCGCTGCGCAAGCACAGCATCTACGCCGGCGATCGCGTGATCGTCATGGACGGGAGCACCGTCGACTGGCTCGAGATCGTGCTCGGCTGCTGGAAGGTGGGCGCAGTCGTGATCCCGTGCGCGCCGTCGGCGACGGCATCGCAGCTCGAGCGACTCGTATCCACCACGGATGCGGCTCTCGTCGTGGCGGAGCGCTCGCTCGAGCCCACGATCGAGCGCATGGGCTTCACCCCGGAGATCCACCTCTTCGACGCAGGGACGAAGCGCAACTCGAAGGACGTCCCCGTCGGAGTCCCTACGCACGAGACCGAATCGCGAGATCTCGCGTTCGTCGTGTCGACGAGCGGCGTCGGCGGAGGGCGCAGGGACGTCGCGCACACGCATGGCGCGGTTTTCGCCACGCGCGTGCAGGCCGAGCACTGGCTCGACGTGGGTCGCGGCGACGCCGTCTGGTGCACAGCCGAGACGACGTCGCCACTCATGATGTGGAACACGGTCATCGGGCCGTGGTCGCGCGGCGCCGAGATCGTGCTCCAGGAGGGGCCATTCGACGCCGACGAGCGCCTCGACCTCCTCTTCCGCCTCGGCCCGAGCATCCTCTGCCAGTCACCCGCGGAGTACCGCTTGCTCGCTGAGCACCCGAAGCTCGAGCGCTTCCGCTCCCCGCGCCTGCGGCGGTTGGTCTCGACCGGTGACTACCTCGACCCCGAGGTGGTGGCAGTCTTCGAAGAACGCTGGGGAATGTCGATCGCCGACGGCTACGGGCAGGCGGAGACGAACGTCGTCGTCGCGAACCAGGCCGACGGCTCCGTCAAGCCCGGCTCCTTGGGCCGCGCGCTTCCCGGTCACCACGTCGCGGTCATCGACGACCAGGGCAACGAGCTACCCGCCGGCATCGAGGGAGATCTCGCCGTCCGCGGCCGGCCCCCGACGCTCTTCGCCGGCTACTGGGAGCTGCCGGAGGAGACGAAGTCCGCCTTCCTCGGCGACTGGTACCTCACCGGAGACGTCGCGCACATGGACGAAGAGGGCTATTTCACATTCGTCGGTCGCGCCGAGGACGTCATCACCTCGAGTGGCCGGACGTTCGGACCGTACGACGTCGAGCGTGTGCTCGACGGTCATGACGCGATCGCAGCGACGGCGGTCGTCGGCATCCGCGATCTGCAGCGCGGCGGACACTTCGTTCGCGCCTTCGTCGTCCCCAAGTACGTGGATGGCGGATCGGAGCAGCTCGAGGCCGAGCTCCGCCAGTACGTTGCGCAGACGCTCCCCAACGCACAGGTACCGCGCGAGATCGTGTTCGTCGACGAGCTTCCCACCGTGGGCTGGAAGGTCAGCCGCCACGACCTTCGCGAGCGCCCGCTGGCCGGACGGCCGCTGTGGGATCTGCCTCCCACGACCGAGCCCGAGGAGGCACCCAAGCCTGCTCCACCGCCGTTCGACGCCGAGTTCTCGCCACGCATCGATGCGACGGCGAGCCTTGAGGCTGCGGTCGTCGCACCCGGGCCCGGGATCG
>JBGSXQ010000372.1:0-1951 GCA_041751315.1 Gaiellaceae bacterium
CCGACGCCGCCCAACTGCGCGAGCGCCTCCTCGAGGTCGCCGAAGCGCGCGCGTCGTAGGGCGCGGAGGGACTCCGCCCGAACGACGCCTGCGTCGCCCCTACAGGCCCCTTAGCTGCCCGCGAATCGCCCCGCCCGGGTACTCGGCGTTGTGGACGTTCACGTAGTAGTCGCCGGGGTTCGCCAGGATGTCTGCGACGGTCTGGCCACCCACGAACTTGCCCATCTCGCCCTCGGTGAGGCAGTCGGCGGCGTCGCCGTCGCCGGGTGCCGCGAGGTTCACGACGACGGGCCCGTTCGTGCCGGCCGCACCTTCGTGGATGTGCGCTGCCGTCGCCGTGTCGATCTTGTCGACGAGCAACACGTAGCAGAGTGTCGTCGGATCGCCGTCGATTCCGAAGACGTAGGCCTCGCCGCGACCGTTCGGGTCGCCGACGATCTTGTTGTTCGTCGCGCCGGTGGCGACTTCTGCCCGACCATCGAGGTCAGCCGTCAGGACGGTGTTCGTGTGACCTGCGAAGGCTCCGAGCGACATGAAAAGAGCCGCGGTCACCACTCCGACCATCGCCACGAACAGTGCAAGTGCGCGTCTGCGCATGTGGTCCTCCCCTGTAGATGTGGACCTCTTGTTCGCTACCCCGCCCGAAGCGGTTCGAATCAGATCTGCCAGGCGCCGTCGCGAAGCACCGGGACGGCATCCCCGTCTCGCGTGATGCCGTCGACGCTCAGCTCGGGGCTCCCGATCATGAAGTCGACGTGAATCTTGCTCTTGTTGACTCGTGCCTTCTCGACGGGATCGTCCACGGGGTGCTCGTAGGCACCGCCGAGCGCGATGTGCGAGGCAGCGTTCTCGTCGATGAGTGTGTCGTAGAAGACCCGCCCGAGCGGCCCGATGCGGCCCTCGCCGTCGACGAGCGCGATCTCGCCGAGGCGTGCTGCGCCCTCGTCTCTCGAAGTGACGGCGCGGAGCGCGTCGGCTCCCGTGTCGGCGTCGATCCTCACGGCTCTGCCGCCCTCGAACTCGACCCGGATGCCCTCGATGATCGACCCGGACAGCTCGAGCGGCATCGTCGCCGACACATGGCCGTCGACACGTTCCGGATCGGGGGTGCCGAAGACCTCCTCCGTCGGGATGTTGGGCGAGTGGCGCCGGCCGTCGACGGTCTCGAGGTCGCCGGCGGCCCAGTGGGAGGATTGGAACAGCCCGATCGAGAGATCGGTGCCGGGGCCGTGCAGCCGGAGCGCGTCGAAGCGGCGATCCGTGAGTCGCTGCGCGTGCGCCTTGAGCTCGGCCGAGCGCTTGATCCACGCCTCGGAGGAGTCGTCGGCGTCCAGCCGGCAGATGTGCGCGACGTCTTCCCACAGCTGCTCGAAGGCGGAGTCACGGTCGAGGTCGGGGTAGACCAGCTCCGCCCAGGAGCGCGTAGGGACGGGAACGATGTTCCAGCTCGTCGTCATGCGGTTGACGACGTCGCCCGTCTCCGGAAGGTAGGGGAGAAGATCGCGGCCGGCGCGTGCCGGATCGAGGCCCTCGAGCGCGCGCGGCGCGTGCGGGCCGGAGAGCGAGATTCGGGCGGCGTGCTCGTCCGAGAGGCCGAGCAGACGGTCCCGCATCCACTGGGGCACGTAGTCGAGAGTGTCCTCGGCCGCCAGGGCGATCCGCTCACGCTTGATCCACTGGTCGAAGTAGAGGACGTCCACGTACTTCGCCCCGCGCTCGTACGCGGCTCGAGCGATCCTTCGCGTGACGTCCTCCTTGCCGATGTAGCTCGTGATCGCAACGAGCTGTCCCGGCTGGACGTTCGCCCCGAAGACGGCGAGATCGGCGAGCTTCTCGGACCAGATGTCGATCTGTGTCGAGGTGTCGACCTGCGTCATCGGCCGAAACCCTAGCCAGCCAGAATGCGCTCGTGCGCCTGAACGCCTTCCTTGCGCGCGCCGGCGTGGCGTCC
>JBGSXQ010000373.1:0-6861 GCA_041751315.1 Gaiellaceae bacterium
CGAAGCCAAGCGCGCGAAGCCGTGCCCGCGCCTCGCCCACCTGCGTTCCGATCACGTCGGGCACCTCCACGCGCGCCACTGCTACGGGGCGGCTTCGCGCCACCTCGAGCTCGATCGTGGAGCCTGCAGCGATCTCCGAGCCTGCCTCGGGTGACTGACGCAGGACGACCCCTGCGCGCTCCGTCGAATCGACGAGCCGAAGTCGAGCCGCGAGGTCGGCCGCCCGAATGGCTCGCACGGCTTCGGATGCCGAGAGGCCGACGACGTCCGGGGCGTCGAGTGCCGGCTCTGCCGGGGTCGCAGCAGCGCCGCGCGAGACGGTGAGCACGACGAGATCGCCTTTCGCCACCCTCGATCCTGCCTCGGGCGTCTGATCGACCACGCGCCCGCGAGGCGCATCGGATGCAACGCGATTCACGCGGACGCGCAGTCCCAGCTCCTCGAGACTCGCTCGCGCTTCGACGACCGTCAGTCCGGCCAGGCTCTCGAGTTTCGGCTGCTCGTCCCCGGTGGCCGGTGACGTCGCGGCGTCGGGCTGCGAGCCGGTCGCTTCCGCGATGCCGGCCGACGACGTCGATCTGGCCGGCGAGCTGTCTTCGCGACTGTGGAGCAGGAAGGCGCCGAGGATTAGCGCGCCGACGGTTGCGCCGATCGCCAGCATCACGCCGGCGCCGACATCGGGATAGAAGCGTCGCCTGGGCGACCCCATGTCCTGCTGGGCGATGACGACGGTGTTCGGCTCGGCGTGGGGAGACGGTTCGACGCGGTAGTAGTCGGCGACCGGCCAGTCCTCCTCGGTCGTCGAATCGTCGCCTGCCCCGACGACGACCGTGTCCTCGTCCGCGCGAAGCCCGTCCAGGTCGGAAGCCATGCTCACTCGATTCCCCGCGTAGCCCACAGCCAAACGGGAGGCGCGACGGTCGCGGCTATACTGCGCCCCTTCGCGGATGTAGCTCAGTTGGTAGAGCGTCTGCTTGCCATGCAGAAGGTCGACGGTTCGAGCCCGTTCATCCGCTCTCAAGAACCCGCTGGAAACCGCGGGTTTCGTCCGGTAGAGAGTTGACTGTGCGGTAGGCAACGGACTTCGTGAGTCAGCCTTCAGTCAGCCTTGGGACTGGGTTCGAGCCCAGACCGCCCATCTGATCCCGCTCAGCTACGCGGAATGAGCGCGGTTGAGCGGGCCACGAGTGCCGGCGATGTCTCGAATGCGTGGGTGGCGCCTATTGCGTAGCCCACACGCGAGAACTTCGGTTCTGGCTTGCGTTGCGAGCCCGTACGCCCACTCCCGCGCAATCGTCTGGTAAAAGCGCTCGGTTAGGAGTCGGCAGACTCGTACGCGAACATCTCCCGCACACCCGCCACCTCAAGGAGGCGAGAGACTGGGTTGCCCGGAGAGACCATGAGCGTCAGCGGGATTCCCTGGCGGTCCGCCTGACGTTGGCCCTTGAGCAATAGTCGCAATCCCGAGGAATCGATGAACGTCACGAGGTTCAGGTCGAGCACGATGCGCTCGGCGTCGGTTGCCTCGATCGTGTCCAGGACATGCGCGACGAACTCCTTCTCGGCGGTTGAGTCGATCTCACCGCTGGCAACGATTCGTAGCATGCCGTCCGAGATCGTCTTGTTGATCTCGAGCGCGTCGATCTCGCTCACTACGCCTCGTCGACCCGGATGACGAGAAAGGCAGCATCGTCCTGGAGATCGTCGGCTGGGAGCGCCCGGTCCAGCGCGTCGGCGACGTCGACAGCTGAGCGCCCGGCGACGCTACGGAGGACGTCCTGCACAGGACCGTCACTGGCGCACCCATGTCCCCCGATGGCTTCGAGCAACCCGTCCGTGAACAGCAGAACGAGCGCACCCGGGGGGATCTCGGCCACCGCATCCGCGTACTCGGCCTCGTCGAACCAGCCGCAGATCGGGCCGGTCTGGCCGAGACGCTGGACGTTGCCGCTGGCGTCGACGAGGAGCGGCTGCGGATGGCCGGCGAGCGCGACCTCGAGCTCGGCTCCGCCGTCAGGACGAGGGCGGACCGCCGCAAGTGCGAGTGTGCAGTAGCGCTCCGGTTCGGCAGACTCCGCGAGGAGGACTGCGTTGAGCCGGGCGAGCGCCTCCGACGGTGTCCAGTCTCCGAGCGCGATGGTGCGGAGCACCCAGCGCGCGGTGCCCGTCAGCGAGGCTGCGAACGCTCCCTTGCCGCAGACGTCACCCACGACCACGCCGAATCCGCCGCCGGACGGGTCGGCGAACACGTCGTAGAAGTCGCCTCCCACCTGGTCTCGCTGTGCGACGTGGTAGCGCGCGACCAGTTCGAGTCCGGCCACCGCTGGAAGCTCCGCCGGCAGCAAGCTGTCTTGGAGCGTGCCGGCAAGCTCCTCTGCGACGTGCCGCAACTCGGCCTCCACCTGGACGGTCCGCCGGGCGGAGAGGCGTAGTTCCAACTCGTCGACCACAACGGAGGCGAGATCTTGGAGATTGGTGACCTCGTCGTCGGTTAGCTCACGAGGCTGGCGGTCGATCACGCAGAGCGTGCCGAGGTTGTGGCCATCATGGGTCGTGAGAGGCGCCGCGGCGTAGAAGCGCAGTCCCAGCTCGCCCGCGACGAGAGGATTCGCAAGCGTGCGGGGATCCGTCGTAGCGTCATTGACGAGGTAGGGACCATCCTGGAGGATGGCCGATGCGCACAAGCCCGGGTCCCGCGGAATCTCTCCGACATCGAGCCCGTGCCGCGACTTGAACCAGATGCGATCGGAGTCGACGATCGTCACGAGGGCGATCGGTACGTCGAACAACCGCGCAGCGAGCGCGGTGATTCGCTCGAAAGCGCCGTCGGGAGGACTGTCGAGCACGTCGTAGCGACGCACCGCAACCATTCTGCTGGCCTCGCTACGGGGAGAATCGAGCATCGCTTCCACCGCGTCCCCAATATACGTGGGCTGAGGCCAGTCGACGGTCTCGGTGACGAGGAGCTGCGTGCTCGCGATGCGGCCGCAACTGACGGTCCGTGAGATCGAGGGGGCACCCCATGCCGCCGTACGCGGACAGGAGAAGCAGACGCTCGCGCGCCTTGAGGCCGCGCTCGACGTCGTCGAGATCGGCTCGGCTCGCGGGGCCGGCCGGTCCCGGGACTGTAGGTACGTGACGGACGCTACATCGCGGGCTTCAAGCTTAACCGGCGCTGGACCATGCGAACTCTCGCGGCCGAGACGCTGACGGAGGCGAGACGCGAGCGGGAGAGCTTGCTCGCCGGACTCCGGGAGGGACGGGTTCCGCGCCCAGCCGCGCGACCTTCACGGACGTGTTCGTCGAGTACCAGGCCGCGCGAACGCTCTCGGAGCGCACTCGAGAAAGCACGAGCGCCATCTGCTCGATCGACACCTGTCGGGGCTCGGTCTTCGCCCAGCGCAGGCGTAGGGGCGACCCCGACGCCGCCGCGCGTCAGATGGTCGATCGTCTGCGCGAACTCGGAACCTCCGCGCCGCCTAAAGCGCCGGTAGGTGGACGGGAGCCCTTGCGCCTTCGGAATTGCCGATGGCGTCGGCTCCGTCGCGCGGCTTCTAGGGATCCGAAGTCACGACTCACAGAACCGACGCTCATCGGCTGTGCTTAGCCCGTCTGGGACTCTCGAAGCTCAGTCCCAGTCGCGGTAACCGCGGCCGCCCTGGCCGTAGTACGACCCGAGCTCCGTGCGGAAATTCTCGTCGTTTCGCATCGACTCATCGAACTCGGGAGCATTCTTGATCTCGTCCTTCGTGCGGTTCACGAACACGTTCTCACTCTCATGGTCGACGCTCGTGATGACGCCCGCTGGAAGCATGACCTTCTTGCCGAAGATCCACGGTCCCGTGTCGACGACGATGTGCCCCGAGGCGGCGTCGAGGGTGGAGTCGTCGATTTTGCCGATCGACCCGTCGATGGCCTCGATGTCATAGCCTGTGATTTGCTGCGTGTTCAGGCTCTCACCAAGAGTCGAGTCACGATATTTCCACGCATCGAAGGTTCTTGTCTGCTCCATCTTTGCCTCCCCTTCGTGAGGTTGGTTACTTCCTTACCCTCTGCCTTACCCCTCTGCCCTCGGGTGAAACGTGAGCGAACCTAAGAGTTGGATGAGCGCCGGCTGTGCGCGGCACGCCAGATAGAGCTAGGGCACACCTACCTTCGAGGCAAGGGCGTCGCGTTCGCCTCCGTGTGTCCTGGCACGCGTGGCTGACGCGCTCGCGAGGGTCGACGACTACGCGGTGGCGTATTGACCGCGACCGCTGACCGACGATCATCCGAGTGTGCCCGACAACCTGCCGCCCGATCCCTGGGAGCTCTCGTACGAGGAGGTCGAAGAGCGCCTCACGCGCGTCACTGACGATCTCCGACCGCTCGTCAGAGAGATGTGGCTCACAGCCCCGGAGACGCAGGTAAACACCCACACACTGACCGACATGCCCAATGCTGGAGCTCTATTCGCTGCCATCCAGGCGCTGACGGAGGACGAGGTCCGCATGGTTCTCCACAGCTACCTCTACGAGTACCACCAACTGAAGCTCACACCCGAGGAGTTCGGTCGCTGGACCGTGCCGGAGCACCGGCTCGACGACGAGTGATCGACGACTCTACGCCGAGCTTCGACCAGCAGCAGGCAGTTACGGACCGGCGGTTACCCTGGGCTTGCGGAGACGTGACCGAGCCGCCGCCTGAGGGTACGAGCCGGCTCAGCGCTTGATGGTGACCGGCACGCCGCGGGCGATGCGGATGACGAGCCAGCGCATCGCCGCATCGTCGAGACGCACTCAGCCGTGGGAGACCGCGCTGCCGAGCACGCCGCCGACGTTCATGGAGCACGGCGCAGGGGCGCGCCCACGCCACGACCGCGCTCGGATAGCCTGCTCCCGCGTTGACTTCGTCCACGGCGCTCTTCTCGCCCGTGCCGACCCTCTATAAGCAGATTCGGTCCGGTCGAGACCGATGCGTCCCGCGAGACCGCTCGCCGCGACCAACCGTCGCACTCGATGGCCTTCCCGAGCGTCCGACCCGCTGCAAACGGCCGGTTTTCTGTTTGAGAAGGCGAGAACGCGGCATCGGCTCGGTGCGGTTCTCGCTTGACTTCGCAAGCGTCCGGTGAGACAAACCACGGGAGAGCGCTCCGCGACGACTGGAGGAAGGCAATGAGCCCGACGAGGGATCACGACCGCTTGCGCCAGGACATCCTCAACCCGATCCTCACGCGACGACGTCTCCTCCAGAGCGCGGCCGCGCTCGGGCTCACGATGACGGCGAGCGGCTTTCTCGCCGCATGCGGCGGGGACGACGATTCGGTGACGATCGGCCCGACGGGCGATCCGCAACGCGGAGGGCGGCTGCGCGTGGGCCACGTCGGGGGCGGAAGTGGTGAGTCGGTCAATCCGGCCACGGGCTCGTCGTTCATCGACGCGTCGCGCTTCTACAACATCTACGACCCGATGTTCCGCGTCAGCCCGACGCTCGAGGTCGAGCCCGGGCTCGTGCTCGAGTGGGAGCCGAACGACGACTCGACGCTCTGGACGTTCACGCTCCGCCCCGACGTCGTCTGGCACGACGGCAAGGCCTTCACGGCCGACGACATCATCTACACGCTCCAGCAGATGGGCGACGAAGGACACACCGCTCACTCGAGCGTGGCCAACGTCGAGCTCTCCAGGGTCAAGAAGGTCGACGACCTCACGGTCGAGATCCCCCTCGTCCGTCCCGACGCGCGCCTCTACGACCAGTTCGTCCAGCAGAACACCGTCGTCGTCCAGAACGGCTCGACTCCGACTCGGCTGCCGGTCGGGACGGGCCCGTTCAAGCTCACCGAGTTCACGCCGGGTCAGCGGAGCCTCGGCGTCCGCAACGAGAACTACTGGGACGAAGGCAAGCCGTACGTCGACGAGTGGGAAGACATCTCGATCGACGACAACACGGCCCGCCTGAACGCGCTCCTCGCCGGCGAGATCGACATGATGAGCCAGCTGCCGTTCGCACAGGCACGCGCGGAGGCCGGGGGCAGCAGGATCCAGGTCATCGACGCGCCGAGCCCCGCCCTCCAGGTGTTCATCATGGCCGTGGACGAGGAGCCCTTCGACGACGTTCGCGTCCGGCAGGCGTTCCGGGTCATAGCCGACCGCCAGGCGCTGATCGACGGCGCGCTCTCGGGCTACGGAACGATCGGCAACGACCTCGCGGGCAGCGGTCTTCCGTACTACATGGACGCCGCGCCTCCGGCGCAGGGCATCGAGCGGGCGCGCGAGCTGCTCGCGGAGGCAGGCCACGAGAACCTCGAGGTGACGCTGCACACGTCGGACATCGTCCCCGGCTTCGTCGAGGCAGCCACGCTCTTCGCAGAGCAGGCGCGAGAGGCGGGCGTGACCGTCAACGTGAAGCGGGAGGCGGCGAACGCGTACTTCGACACGTCGCTCCTGTACACGAAGCTCCCGTTCGCGCAGTCGTTCTGGACGTACTCGTCGCTCGCCGCCTGGTACACGCAGTCGGTGCTCTCGGACGCGATCTGGAACGAGACGCACTTCCGCGACCCGGCGTACGACGAGCTCATCCAGGACGCGATCGGCGCCACCGACGAGTCCTCGGCGCAGGACCTGTGGGACGAGGTGCAGCAGCGTCAGCTCGACGAGGGCGGCTACATCGTGTGGGCGTACCAGAACATCGTCGACGCGGCGGCGCCGAACGTGGGCGGGATCACGCCGAGCTCGTTCTTCAACCTGGGCGGGTGGAACTACCGGGACGTCTGGCTGCAAGCGTGAGGACACGCGGGCGCCGCCTGCCCACCCCGGCGACACCCGGAGCCCGGCGCCCGCGATGAGCACACTGGTCGACCCTGCCGCGGCGCCTCAGCGGGCG
>JBGSXQ010000374.1:0-4981 GCA_041751315.1 Gaiellaceae bacterium
GACGAGTCGCGCGAGGTCGTAGCCCGCGACGTTCTTCACGACCTTGCCGCCCGCGTTCGCAACCGTGCCGTCGGCGAGGACGAGAGTAACGCCGAGGACGAGGTCGCGCGGCGCGCCGAAGCGGTGACGAAGCGGGCCGGAGAGGTTGCGGGCGAGTAGCGCGCCGATCGTGGGATCGCCCGGCGGATCGAGCGAGAGACGCTGACCGGCCCGGGCGAGTCGCTCCCGCAGAGTCGACAGTCGCACTCCCGCCTCGACCGTGCACGTCAGGTCGCCGGGATCGTGCTCGAGCACGCGATCGAGACCGTCAGCGGTCATGTCCTCACCGATCCGGACACGCCGGCCTTCGGCGTGCGCGGCCAACAACACACCGGCCGCCTCCTCGAGGCTAGAGACGCTCGGCAACGCCCATCCTCTCGAGCGCGTGCACGCGGTATGGGCCTGGAACCTCGCCGCACAGCCGCGGTGTCGGGATCACCTTTCCGGGGTTGCAAAGGCCGACGGGGTCGAACGCGCGCCGGAACCGTTCGAAGACGTGGAGATCGGCTTCCGAGAACATCCACGGCATCGAGCAGGCCTTGTCCATCCCGACGCCGTGCTCTCCCGTAAGCGAGCCGCCTGCCTCGAGGCAGGCGTCGAGAATCGCCTCGGCGAGCTCGCGCGCTCGCGTGGTCTCGCCGGCCTCGGCGTCGTAGAGAACGAGCGGGTGCAGATTGCCGTCGCCCGCGTGGAAGACGTTGCCGACTCGCAGGCCGTGCTCGGTGGAGAGCTCCTCGATGCGCCGAAGCACCTCCGGCAGGCGTGTGCGCGGGACGACGCCGTCCTGCACGTAGTAGTCGCTTGCGACCCGGCCCATCGCCGCGAACGCCGACTTGCGTCCCTTCCAGAGCAGCGTGCGGTCGTGGTCGGTCGTCGCGGCTCGAATCTCGAACGCCCCGCACTGCGCGCAGATCCGCTCGATCTCGGCCGCATCGTCCTCGACCTGCTCGGCGATGCCGTCCAGTTCGACGAGGAGCACCGCACCGGCGCCCCGTGGGTACCCCGGCGACACGGCGCGCTCGGCGGCCTCGATCGTGAGGCTGTCCATCATCTCGATCGCCGACGGCATGACACCTGCTGCGACGATCCCGGAGACGGCTTCGCCGGCGGCGTCCATCGTCTGGAAGCCGGCGAGCAGCGTCCGGATCGCCTGTGGCGATCGAACGAGCCGCAGCGTGATCCGCGTGACGACGCCGAGCGTCCCCTCCGAGCCGACGACGACCCCGAGGACGTCCGGCCCGTCCGTATCGAGCGCCTTGCCGCCGAGCTCGACGACCTCGCCGTCCGGGAGCACAAGCGTGAGCCCGGTCACGTGGTGCGCGGTGAAGCCGTACTTCAGGCAGTGGGCACCGCCGGAGTTCTCGGCGACGTTCCCGCCGATCGTGCACACCTGCTGGCTCGACGGGTCGGGTGCGTAGAAGAAGCCGTGCGGCGCGACGGCGCGCGTCACGTCGAGATTCGCAACCCCCGGCTCCACGACGATGCGCTGGCTGGCGAGGTCGATCTCGAGGATCCGATTCATCCGGGCGAGCGAGACGACCACGCCTCCCGCGACGGGCGTCGCTCCACCCGAGAGGCCCGTCCCGGCCCCGCGTGCGACGAACGGGACGCGCTCGCGGTGACAAGCGCGCAGCACGGTCTGCACCTCCTCGGTCGATCGCGGCAGCACGACGAGCTCCGGGATCGCCCGGTGCCCGGTCAGGCCGTCGCATTCGTAGACGCGGAGCTGCTCGGGCTCGGTAACGACGTGCTCGTCACCGAGCGCCGCGCGCAGCTCGTCGACCAGGCCGGCGGCGCTCACTCCCGCCCTCGCTAGCTCGGCTGGAACCTGTAGACGAACGGCCCGCGTGCCGACACCGTCACCTCGTGCCCGCTCTCCCGCCACGTCTCCGCCAGAGCGGATCCGACGCGGCCGCCTCCGAGGATCCCGATCCGCACCCATGCAGTACACCACGCGCGCGCCCACCGGTCGAAGTAGGTTTGTGACGTGCTCCCGATCGAGCGACCCGGAAAGATCGTCTGCGTCGGCCTGAACTATCGCGACCACGCGGAGGAGCAAGGGGTGGACTTGCCCGAGGAGCCGCTCCTGTTCGCGAAGTGGCCGACGTCGCTGATCGGCCCGGGCGAGCCGATCGTGATCCCGCCGACGGTCGCGGCATGCGACTACGAAGCCGAGCTCGGTGTCGTGATCAGCGAGCGGGTCAAGGGTGTCTCCAAGGAGAGCGCCTTCGAGGCGGTCGCCGGATACCTCTGCGCGAACGACGTGAGTGCGCGCGATCTCCAGTTCGCAGACGGGCAGTGGACACGCGGGAAGTCGCCGGACACGTTTTGCCCCGTCGGGCGGATGACGCCCCGCGACAAGATCACCGACCCCCACGCGCTCGCGATCCGCGCGATCGTGAGCGGTGAGGTGCTGCAGGACTCGACGACGGCGAACCTCATCTTCGGCATCGACGACGTGATCGCGTACGTGTCGCGCACGACGACGCTCGAGCCTGGCGATCTCATCCTCACGGGAACTCCGGCGGGCGTCGGGGTCTTCCGCGATCCGAAGCGCTTGCTGAAGCCGGGTGACGAGGTGACGATCGAGATCGAGGGTCTCGCGTCGCTGACGAATCCCGTCGTCGCTGGATGAGAGCCGCCGTCGTCGGCACCGGGTTCATCGGTGTCGTGCACGTCGATGCGCTCCGGCGGCTCGGCGTCGAGGTAGTAGGGGTCGCGGGGTCGAGCAGGGCGCGCGCCGAGGAAAAGGGCATCGCGCCTGCATACGACTCGTACGACGCGCTGCTCGCTGACGACCGTGTCGACGTCGTTCATGTGACGACGCCGAATCACCTCCACCATGCGCAGGTGCGCCTCGCGCTCGCGGCCGGCAAGCACGTGGTCTGCGAGAAGCCGCTCGCGGTGAGCTCGGAGGAGTCCGCGGAGCTGCTCGACCTTGCCGAGCGCGCCGGTGTCGTGCATTGCACGAACTTCCACAACCGCTTCTACTCGATCGTGCAGGACGCCCACGCGCGGGTCGGCGCGGGGGAGATCGGCGTCGTCTGGAACGTCCACGGGGGCTACCTTCAGGACTGGCTTGCACACCCTGACGACTGGAACTGGCGCCTCGAGCCGGAGAAGGCGGGCGCGCTGCGTGCCGTCGGTGACATCGGGACGCACTGGCTCGACACGGCGCAGTTCGTGACGGGGCTCCGAGTCGTCGAGGTGTTCGCAGACCTTGCGACGGCAATCCCCGTACGGCGCAAGCCGGTCGGCGAGGTCGAGACGTTCGGCGAAGCGGGCGGAGCCCGCGAGGACGTGGAGATCCGAACGGAGGACATGGCCCACCTGCTGCTGCGCTTCGAGAACGGTGCGCGCGGGTCGGTCGTCGTCTCTCAAGTCGCGCAGGGGCGCAAGAACTCCCTGCGGCTGGAGGTCGATGGCTCCGGCGGTGCGCTCGCGTGGGACTCCGAACGTCACGAGGAGCTCTGGCTCGGGCGGCGCGATGAGCCGAACGGCGTGCTCCTGCGCAACGCCGCGCTCATGCACGACGCGGCCGCCTCGCGCACGCATCTGCCGGTCGCGCACGCGGAGGGCTTCGTCGACGCGTTCCGCGAGCTCTACGCCGCGGCGTATGCCGATGTCGAGCGGGGCGGTCCGTCCGCCGAGCCCGACTACCCGACCTTCCGCGACGGCCACGCAGGGAACGTCCTCTGCGACGCCGTCGCGCTGTCCAATCGTGAACGTCGCTGGGTGGAGGTGCCCGCATGAAGCTCGGACTGCTCACTGCTCCGTTCCCGCGCCGCTCGCTGAAGCACGTCGCCGACTGGGCGGCGAGCGAGGACTTCCAGACGCTCGAGATCGCCTGCTGGCCCGCGGCCGGAGGCGAGCGCCGCCGCTACGCGGGCACCTCGCACATCGACGTGACGAAGGTGGACACCGGCGCCGTGCGCGACGTCCTCGACCGCCACGGCCTCGAGATCTCCGCGCTCGCGTTCTACCCGAACAATCTCCATCCCGACGCGGCCGAGCGGCGCGCTGCGAACACGCATCTGAAGAAGGTCATCGATGCCGCCGCGAAGCTCGATGTCGGCGTCGTCGGCACGTTCGTCGGCCGCGACAAGACGCGCAACGTGCCGGACAACTTCCGTGAGTTTCGCAAGGTGTGGCCGCGGCTCGTCGACTACGCAGAAGCTCGCGGCGTGAAGATCGCGATCGAGAACTGCCCGATGATCTTCTCCTGGGACGAGTGGCCGGGGGGCACGAACCTGGCCGCGTCACCCGCGCTGTGGGACGAGATGTTCTCGATCGTCGACAGCCGGAGCTTCGGCCTCAACCTCGATCCCTCGCACCTCGTGTGGCTGCAGATCGACTACGAGCGCGTCGTTCGCGACTACGCGTCGAAGATCCTCCACGTCCACGCGAAGGACATGGAGATCGACCGCGACGGGCTGTACCGCCACGGGACGGCATCGCAGGGGATGGGCTGGCAGGTGCCGCGGCTGCCCGGGCTCGGCGAGGTGCGCTGGGACCGCTTCATCGCGGCGCTCTACCGCGAGGGCTACGACTCTGTGGTCTCGATCGAGCACGAGGATCGTGCCTTCGAGGCGACCGAGGAGCTCGTCAAGCGAGGGTTCCTCATCGCCCGGGATGCGCTGAAGCCGTTGCTGCACTGACATGGAGCCCGAGCTCGTCGAGCTCTTGAAGCGTGCGCAGGATGATCCGGACGCGGTGGCGCTGATCCTGTTCGGCTCGGCAGCATCCGGGTCGGCGCACGAGGACTCGGATCTCGACGTGTGGTACGTGCTTCGCGGCCAGTCCCTTCCCCCGCGCGAGCGGGGTGGCCGCCTCGAGATCGTCCCGACGACCGTCGAGTTGCTCCGAACGGCGCCCGATTGGCTCAAGCCCGCGCTCGCGTATGCCCGGACACTCTGGGACGAGACGGGCGAGGTGGAGTCCG
>JBGSXQ010000375.1:0-5097 GCA_041751315.1 Gaiellaceae bacterium
GACCGAGTGGCGGTATCCCGCCTGGCAGTTCGACGCCGGTCGTCCGCGAGCGGGCGTGGCGCGCATCGTCGCGGCTGCGCGCGAGAGCGGCGTGAGCGAAACCGCCCTCCACGACCTGCTGACGACACCCCTTGGCCTGCGCAGCGACGGACGCCGACTCGTCGACCTCCTGGTCGAGGGCCGCGAGGACGAGGTGGTCGCGGCAGTGCGTACGACGCGTTAGACCGCAGTCGCAGTCAGTGCGCGGACGATCGAGACGTCTCCGCTGACGGTCTTGACGCGCAGCGGGACGACCCCGCGCTCGCCTTCCGCCGCAGGCTCCTGGTCTTCCAGGCCGAGCTCTGACGCGAGCTTCCCCGAGACAGACGCCGCGTCGATCCACGTGCGCGTTCCGCGTTCGATTCCGACTCGCACGTCGCCCGATACCGTCTGCACGCGAACCTCGCCGGCCGACAACGACTTGATCTCGATGTCACCCGACGTCGTAGAAAGAGCCACCTCGCCCGACAGCGATCCGATGGAGACGTCGCCGGAGACCGAGCGCGCGGTGACATTCGCGTCGGCTCGATCGATACCCACGTCGCCCGACACGGTGACCAGCGACGCGTCCGCCGTGATCGCACCCACCGAGACGTCACCGCTCGCGGTCTTGACCTGAAGCGCTCCTCGCGCAGACTCGAGGCGTATGTCTCCCGATGCCGTGCGAACGGACACTTCGCCGAGCTCGCCTTCGACGCGCACATCGGTCGAGCCCCCTGAGAGGTCGAGGTCGGTGCCGGGTGGGCACGCGATCCGGCACTCGAAGTCGCCGCCCCACGTGATCTGGATCGGACCCCAGCGGAAGCGATCCCTCTGCTCGACCCTGATGACGCAGCGTCCGAGCCGATCCTCCATCGTCACGTCGATCTCGTCGACAGCCTCCTGACCACGACGACCGACAGCGACGACCTCGACGGTCGTACGCGGCTCGTCGGCCGTCGTGACCAGGACGCGACCACTCGGGAGCTTGACCTGGAGGGAGACGCTCCCGGGTGTTTCGAAGACGTGCATCGGCGTCCTACGCCCTCTCGCCGCGGACCGCTCGGCGGACACGAGCGCCGGACGGGCGCTTGCGTGTGCTCCGGACGCGGTCGGCGGTGTCGACGAGGGAGGCGTAGTCGAACGGAAGAGTGTTGAGAAGCATCGTGCTCTCCTTTCAGCCTTGGGCGTAGCCCTGCATTCGGTTGCGACCGTGTTTCGACGGCCGCTGTTCGAGGGTGCGTGCGATCGTGCGAACGAGCCAAGCATTGGTCGAGACGCCCTCGCGTGTCGCCGCGGCTTCCACGCCCGTCTTCAGGGACTCGGGCAGCCGGAGCGTGATTCGCCCGGAGAGCTCTTCGCCGCTCCCGAGCGGGCTCGCGGGTGCCTCGTCGCCGATGACCACGAGCTCGGGCTCCCTGCCCGCGAGCCGTACCTCGATCCTGCCCGAGTCGAGCTGTCCGCTGATCTCGAGCGCGGCCTCTCCGAGAAGATCGAGGAGGTGGAGATGGAGCGTCGCGGCAAGCGCCTCGGCCATACGGCGTGCGACCTCGGCAACCTCCTCGTCGCCTCGCGCAGCAGCCGCTGCAAGCTCCTGCTGGATCGCCTGGATGTGAGCGTCGAGCTGCATCTCTGACATCAGAGTGACATCAATTGCGATGTCTGTCAAGGTCTTGTCGACATCGCTGTGCCTGCACACCAATTCGCCATGGCGAGACACACCCTCTCGCAAGTGGGAGACCCGATCGTGAGATCGGCGCCGAGCCCCGCGCAGGCGAACGTCGTCGAACGCCCGCGCATCCAGCACATCAGCGCGGGCTACGCGGACGGCGAGCTTCGCTACCGGCGAGGCCGCTCGTCAGGAGTCAGCTAGTCGCCCCAGTCGAAATCCCGAGGTCCACCGGTCCAGAGGGCCTCGTCGAGTGCGGCACCCTCGACGCTCTCGACGGTGTCCTCGCCAGGCCAGGGAAGACGCTCGGCACTCAGATCGGCGGCGGGCTCGCCGTCGATCGTCTCCTCGATCCGAGCCTGCTCCTCGCTCTTGAAGAGCGGGTGGTTCTCGAGCGGGTCGCCGTCCAGGTAGTGGTCGATCGGCATCGCCTCGCCGAGCTCGGAGTTCTGGGTCTTGAGCTCGAGATGCTCCCTGATGGCCCGGGCAAAACCGGACTCGGTATCGATCGAAGAGAACGTGTCGTCGCTGGTCACTGGCACCTCTGAGGGGCGGCAGTCTACCCGATGCGCCGCGAACTCCCTGCACGCACGGGCCTTCTCTACGGCGCGAGCGCCATGTGCGACGCCAGCAGCTTCTCCTTGCAGCCCGTCGAAACGGTCCGCGTCTGGGTCTCGTCGCTGACGCGTCGCGGGCGCGTCTAGCTAGCTCGCAGAGTCCGAGCCAAGCGCCTCTCGGACGATCCTGTCCTGCTCGTACTGGTGGAGCGTGGGGTAGCCCTCGCTCGTGCTCGCGCGCCAGGTGCGACCAACGTACTGCACTCCCGACACGTGAGGAGCATGCGCAGCCGCCTCCTCGAGCCGATGGCGGATGGAGCGCCAGGCACCCATGTTCTGGGGCTCCTCCTGCGCCCACACGATCTCGTGAAGCGCGGGGTACGACGCGATGAGGGACGCCAACTGGTCCACCGGGAAGGGATAGAGCTGTTCGATGCGGGCCACCGCGACAGTGAGCGTCGACGCGCGCTGCTCGTGCGTGACGATGTCGTAGTACGCCTTCCCGCTGCACAGGACGAGGCGGCGAACGCCACCGTGGTCGGCTACAGGATCGTCGAGCACCGGCTGGAACGACGCCTGCGACAGATCGGCGAGGGACGACGTTGCCTCACGTAGCCGGAGGAGCCCTTTGGGGGTCATGACGACGAGTGGTCGTGCGGTCGCGTCGAGAGCCTGGCGACGGAGGAGATGGAAGAACTGGGCCGCGGTCGTGCAATTGACGACCCGGATGTTGTCCTGGGCTGCGAGCTGGAGGAATCGCTCGAGACGAGCGCTCGAGTGCTCGGGGCCGTTCCCCTCGTAGCCGTGCGGGAGAAGCAGGGCCAGGCGTGAGGTCTGCCCCCACTTCGAGCGCCCCGAGACGATGAATTGATCGACCACGATCTGCGCGCCGTTCACGAAGTCGCCGAACTGCGCCTCCCAGACGACGAGCGCGTCGGGAGCTGCGATCGAGTACCCGTGCTCGAACGCGAGCGCTGCGTACTCCGAGAGTGGCGAGTTGTAGATCTCGAACGACGCCGTGGCGGTCGAGAGGTGCTGGAGCGGCGTATGGGTCTCTCCCGTCCGCGGATCATGGAGCACGGCGTGGCGATGAGAGAACGTTCCGCGCTCCGTGTCTTGTCCGGAGAGCCGAATCGGAATGCCCTCTTCGAGGAGCGACGCGAAGGCGAGCGCCTCCGCATGGCCCCAATCGATCCCGCCCTCGCGCAGGGTCTCGCGTCTTCGCTCGAGCTGCTTCAAGAGCTTCGGGTTGACCTCGAAGTCGTCGGGGACGCGGAGCAGCTGCTCGCCGAGCTCGACGAGCCGCTCCGAGGCAAGGGCTGTGACAACCGCCGATCCCGTCTCCGTTCGTGCCGGAGCCTCGACCGGCGGAACCGGCACAGCAAAGGAGGTACGGAGCTCATCGTGCGCGGAACGAAGCTCGGCGAGCGTCTCCTCGAGCATCTCCTCGGACGCGCTCTGAGCGACGACGCCTCCCTCCACCAGCCGGCTCGCGTACGTCTCCCGGACGGGTGGCTGTTGCACGATCCGCTCGGCCTGCAGCGGCTGCGTGTACGAGGCCTCGTCCTGCTCGTTGTGCCCGAATCGGCGATATCCCACGAGGTCGACGACGACGTCGTGACCGAACTCCTCGCGGTAGGCGAGCGCGAGACGGATGGCTGCGATGGCCGCCTCGGGGTCGTCGGCGTTGACGTGGACGATCGGTACGTCGAAGCCCTTCGCCAGATCGCTCGAGTAGCGAGTCGAGCGCCCCTCGGCGGGATCGGTCGTGAAGCCGACCTGATTGTTCGCGATGACATGCAGCGTGCCGCCCGTCGAATAGCCGTCGAGCGAGTGCAGGTTGAAGGTCTCCGCGACCACTCCCTGACCGGCGAAGGATGCGTCGCCGTGGATGAGAATCGGCAGCGCGACTGCCGGGTCGTGGATACCTGCACCGTGCGAGCGATCCGTCTGCTCGGCACGTGCGAGCCCCTCCACGACGGGATCGACGGCTTCGAGGTGGCTCGGGTTCGACGCCACCGTCACCTGGATCTCGCCTGCCGCTGTCTCACGGGACTCGGACGCAGCGAGGTGGTACTTCACGTCACCGGTACCGCCCTCGGGATCGGAGATGAGCGCGTCGATCGAACGCTCTCCCTCGAACTCCCGCAGGATCGCCGAGTACGAGCGACCGACGACGTGCGTGAGGACGTTGAGCCGACCGCGATGCGCGATGCCTATGAGAACCTCGTGGGCGCCCGAGCCGGCGGCGAGCTCGACCGCCTCGTCGAGCATCGGCACGAGGACGTCGAGGCCCTCGATGGAGAACTGCTTCTGTCCGATGAAGGCCCGCCGGAGGTATGTCTCGAACGCCTCGACCTGCGCGAGTCGACGGAGCAGCCCGATCCGCTCCTCGGCGGGAAGAGGCGAGCGAAACCGCCCGGTCTCGATCGCCTGGCGCAGCCAGACGCGCTCGGCGTGGTCGGAGATGTGCTCGATCTCGTATGCGATCGTCCCGGTGTAGACCTCGCGGAGCTCGGGAAGCGCGTCGAGCAAGGTCTCACCGGGCACCGAGAGCCGCAGAAGTCGCGCGGGAATGCGGGCCTGCAGCTCGTCGGTCAGCGGCGGCTGGAGCCGCGACTCGTCGAGAGCGGGGTCACCCATGGGCTCGGATCCGAGAGGATCGAGGCGGGCATTGAGGTGGCCGTGCATGCGATATGCCTTCACGAGCGACATCGCTGCGGCAACGCCCGCGAGGAGCTCGTCGTCCAGTACCGCCGCCGGGTGCCGTACGTCTTCGACCGCCGGGGCTGCGGGTGCAACGGGCGCTGCGACGGCTTCGACCGGCGAGGCTGCGCCGTTGCCGGCATCGTC
>JBGSXQ010000376.1:0-5113 GCA_041751315.1 Gaiellaceae bacterium
CCACGAACCGGCCCGAAGCCGTCCCCGGCTCGTGCCGCCGCGGCAACGGCGCCGCTCCAGTCCGGCCTCACGCCGAGCTGATTCGGGGCGAACGTGTACGTCTTCGCGCCGGCGGCGAACTCGGCTGGATTCGTCGAGCCGACTTCGAAGAGTGCGTCCAGCTTCACGACCGCCTCGCGCTGCGTGAGACCGCCGACCTCGATCCCCGCTACCTCGGTGCCTGCGGCGAGCTCGCTTCGCTGACCCGCAAACGCAAGGCCGACCAGCAGCACGAGCCCGGCGACAACTGCTGCGAAAGCGGCGAAGAGCGCGGGGATCGGGAGCGACCGGCGGCGGGGTCGTGCTCGCGTGAAGAGAGGAGGCTGGGCGTGCACGGGGCCGCGGATTCTACTGGCAGGCCCAAACGCTCCCGTGCGCGAATGCGACCGAATTTACTCGATCTTTTCACCCTCTCGATCAACACCCGCGAGCACGTCCACACTAGAATTCGCAGTGGGTGGTGGGATGGGGTGCCCCGGAAAGGCGCTCAGAACACGAAAAGCTCGATGCCGCCCGAGACGTAGAGCTCGACGCCCGTGATGTACGCGGCGAGGTCGGAGCACAGGAACGCGATCGCGTTCGCGATGTCCTGCGGCTCGCCGGGCCGCTTGAAAACGGTGCGCGATGCGATCCTCTCGTTCATCACGGCGTTCGCCATGTGGAACGCCTCGGTTCCGATGATCCCGGGCACGATCGCGTTGCACGTGATCCCGTGTCGGCCCCCTTCCATCGCGAGGGTCTTCGTCAGCCCGAGAATCCCGGACTTCGTCGTCGAGTAGCTCGCCTGCCCGAAGCCACCGAGCGTTCCGGCGACGGAGGCCATGTTCACGATGCGGCCCCATCCTCGCTCTTTCATGTGGGGCCAGACGGCCTGCGCGCAGTTGAACCCGCCCGAGAGGTTGACGCGAAGGTCGCGTTCCCACAGCTCCGGGCTCTGGTCGTGGAACTGGGCGGCGTGATCGAGCGTGCCGGCGTTGTTGACGAGGATGTCGACGGAGCCGAGCTCCTCGACGGTCTTCGCGACGGCGGCGGCAACCTGCTCCCGATCGGTCACGTCGCAGCGAACCGCGAGCGAGCGCCGGCCGATCCCGCGGATCTCCTCGACCGTCTCCTCCGTGTGCACCATGCCCTGCGCACGTGCCGCGGTGGCGAGAGGGCCCCACGAATCGGTCTCCTCCGAGAGCTCCGACTCGACGAGAATGTCCGCGATCGCGACGTCCGCGCCTGCTCGCGCGAGCGTCAGTGCGTCCGCGCGGCCAAGCCCGCGCGAGCCGCCGGTAACGAGCGCCACACGGCCTGTGAGGTCGAGCTCGAGAGCCACGACCAGACCCTACTCAGTCGCCGCGCGGGAGGAAGATCTCCTTGGCGATCACCAGGCGCTGGATCTGCGACGTGCCCTCGTAGATCTGGAAGAGCTTCGCATCGCGCATCAGCTTCTCGACTGGGTACTCCTTGATGTACCCGTAGCCACCGAAGACCTGTACCGCGTCGGTCGTGACCTTCATCGCCGTGTCGGCCGCGAACCGCTTGGCGAACGACGACTGCAGCGTCGCACGCTCACCTTGATCGTGGAGCCATGCCGACTGCCAGACGAGGAGCCGCGACGCCTCGATCTCGGTCGCCATGTCCGCGATGAGGAAGTTGACGCCCTGGTGCATGGCGATCGGCACGTCGAAGGTGACCCGCTCCTTCGCGTACTCGACGGCGAGCTCGTACGCCGCCTGGGCAACGCCTACGGCACCCGCGGCCGTGCCCGGACGCGTGAAGTCGAGCGTCTTCATCGCAATCTTGAAGCCCTCGCCCTCCTCGCCGATCCGGTTCTCCACCGGGATGACGACGTCGGTCAGGGCGAACGCCGAGGTGTCCGTCGAGCGCTGGCCCATCTTGTCGAGGTGCTTCTCGATCTGGACTCCGGGAGTGTCCATCGGGACGATGAACGCCGAGATCCCGCGATGGCCCTTGCTCGGGTCGGTCTTCGCGAACACGACAGTCCAGGCGGCGTGCCCGGCATTCGTGATGAACGTCTTCGACCCATTGATGACGTACTCGTCGCCACGGCGCTCCGCGCTCGTCTTCATGCGAGCGACGTCGGAGCCGGCATCGGGCTCGGTCAGGCCGAACGAGCACAGGATCGGCTCCTCGAGGAGCGGGGGGAGCCATGTCTCCTTCTGCTCGTCCGAGCCGGCGATGAGCACTGGCCCGGCGCCGAGGCCGTTCGCGAGGATCGACGTTCCGATACCGGAGCAGCCCCAGTTGAGCTCCTCGCCGACGAGCATGCCGTCGAAAGCGGGGAGTCCGAGGCCGCCGAGCGACTCGGGCACGTGGAGGTTCATGAGGCCGAGCCCGTGCGCCTTCGCGACCACATCGGCCGGATGGGTCGAGTGCTCGTCGTACTCCGCCGCCTTCGGCCGGATCTCCTTCTCGGCGAACTCGCGTGCGAGAGCACGGAGCTCGCGCTGCTCAGGCGTGAGGGCGAACGAGACGCCCGCGGCGACGCCGGTCTCGAGCTGTGTCATGAGCTTCGCTCCAGTTCGATTGACTAGTCAGTCAACCGGGATTCTATGACCGCGCCATCGGCCGGTCAAGCGCCCTCCGGTCGCCGGACGGCTCTTCCGTAGGATGTCGAGCATGGCCACCACGACCCCCGAGCGCCCTGCCCTCGACCCTCTCGACTACCTCGCGATCGACTCGCTACTCGATGACGAGGAGCGAGCGATCCGAGACACGGTTCGGCAGTTCGTTCGCGACAACGTCCTCGACGAGGTGGGCGACTGGTTCGAGAAGGGCATCTTCCCGCGCGAGATCTTCCAGGAGCTCGCGAAGCTCGGCCTCCTCGGCATGCACCTCGACGGCCACGGGCTTCCCGGCGCGAGCTCCGTCGCGTACGGCCTCACCTGCATGGAGCTCGAGGCCGGCGACGCAGGCGTTCGGAGCGCGGTCTCCGTCCAGGGCTCGCTGGCCATGTTCCCGATCTGGAAGTTCGGCTCCGACGAGCAGAAGGAGCGCTGGCTCCCACCGATGCATACCGGCGAGGTCATCGGCTGCTTCGGCCTGACGGAGCCCGACGCGGGGTCGGATCCGGGGTCGATGCGGACGCACGCGCGCCGCGACGGCTCCGACTGGATCCTCAACGGCGCGAAGATGTGGATCACGAACGGAACCATCGCGGACATGGCCATCGTCTGGGCCCGCACCGACGACGGGGCGATCCACGGCTTCATCGTCGAGCGAGACTTTGCCGGGTTCGAGGCGCCCGAGATCCACAAGAAGCTCTCGCTGCGCGCCTCGGTCACCTCGGAGCTCGTGCTCCAGGACGTGCGCGTGCCCGAGGAGAACCGCCTCCCCGACGTGTCGACGCTTCGCGGCCCGCTCTCGTGCCTGAACGAAGCGCGCTTCGGAATCGTGTTCGGCTCGGTCGGATCGGGACGCGCCTGCTTCGAGTCCGCGCTCGAGTACGCGAAGGAGCGGATCGTGTTCGGCAAGCCGATCGCCGGCTACCAGCTGACGCAGCAGAAGCTCGCGGAGATGGCGCTCGAGCTGAACCGCGGCTTCCTCGTCGCGCTCCATCTGGGCCGCATGAAGGACGCGGGCACGCTTCGGCCCGAGCACGTGAGCCTCGGGAAGATGGGCAACGTCCGCGGCGCGATCGAGGTCGCCCGCAGCGCCCGCACCATCCTCGGCGCCAACGGCGTCACGCTCGAGTACCCCGTGATTCGCCACGTGAACAACCTCGAGTCGGTGCTCACCTACGAGGGCACTCACGAGATTCACACGCTCGTCGTCGGCCAGGCGCTGACCGGCGAGAGCGCATTCCGCTAAGCGTCTACGTCTCGCCGTCCCAGTAGTCGAGCTCGGGACCGGGGCGGCTGAGCAGTATGCGCTCGCCGGCAACGCTCCGCGCCCCGACTTTTCCCGAGTCCGGGTACTCGACGAGATCCGGCGCAATCAGCGTCGACAGCATCAATACACGGATGAGGGCATCCGTCCCATTCCGAATCTGGTGGAAGCCGTCCTTGCCGCGTCGAAAACAGACGACGTCTCCCTCGGCGAGCTCCTGCTCGCCCTCCGGCGTCCGTAACGTGGGCGCACCGCGGAGCACGATCATCCACTCCTCGTTCGCATGGTGCGTGTGGTACGGCCACAGACGGTCACCCGGCTCGAGCTCGTACATGCTCCCGCCGATCAGCTCCGCGCCGATACGAGCGCCGACCCAAGCGTCCTTGCTGCGCCACCCCGGCCGCTCCTCGGCGCGATCCCACTCGTCGCCCGAGAGGTTGAAGATCTTCACGACGCCGACACTAGACGGACATGCCGCGGATCGCGACCTCGATCGCGGTGCGCTCGGCGAGCGCGACGTCCTCGTCGCCGTCGGGAAGCTGCCGGAGCACCCAGCCCGTGAGAATCTCCTCGAGCCCCCCGTAGAAGATCCAGCTCGCCAGGCGCGCGTCGAGCTCTGGCCGGAGCGTTCCCTCGCGCTGGCCCTGCTCGATGACGCGCTCGACGATGGTGAAGGCCTCGCGGACCTCGTCGACCCGATCCTTCAGCTGCTGGCTCCGGGCGACCTCGCGCACCATGACGGTGACGAGCGCCGGATCGTTGCGCCATGTGCGCAGAAGGATCTTCGCGATTCCCTCGAGCTTCTCCGGAGCCGGCTCGTCCGCAGCCTCGACCGCTCGGAACCGCGCGATCAGCTCGCCCCAGTTCTCGGTGAAGATCGAGCGCAGGACGTCGTCCTTCGACGCGAAGTAGTGGTAGAGGAGGCCGTGCGCAACGCTGGCGTGCTCGGCGATGTCGCTCACGCGCGCACCGTGATAGCCCTGGTCGGCGAAGACCCGGATGGCCGCATCCAGGATCTGCTTTCGCTTCTCGCGGTGGGCGATTGAACCGTCAGTCAACCGAGCGAGGATAGAGGTACGCTCCGCCCGCGTGCAACCGCTCGCGGGCACCCTCGTCGTCGACTTCACGCGCTACCTGCCAGGCGCATACGCAAGCCGGGAGCTCGGGCGGCTGGGGGCTCGGGTTGTGCGCGTCGAGCCGCCCGGCGGAGATCCCATGCGCCCGACCGCCACCGCGT
>JBGSXQ010000377.1:0-2228 GCA_041751315.1 Gaiellaceae bacterium
CGCCGAGCTGCGCGGCCTCGCCGGGCGTGAGCAGAGCGCTCGAGTCGGTGCACACCGCGATGCGACTCATCTTCCGTTCGATGCCGAGTGTTCGCGACGGGATTCCCGCACGGATCAGTGATCCGACCCGTCGAGCAGCTCTCGAAGCTGGAGGCGCCCGCGGTGAATGCGGCTCTTCGCGGCCGCGAGACCGATCCCGAGAGCGTCGGCGACCTCTTCGTTGGTGAGCCCTGCGACATCGCGGAGGACCACCGCCTCGCGGTGATCCAGCGGCAGCGCCCTCAGCGCATCCACGATCCGGGCGCGGAGCTCGCCCGTCTCCGCCGCTTCCACGGGACCGGCCACGCCGTCGGAGGAGGAGGCAACCGCTTCGATGTCGACCGTGGGCAGCTCGCGCCGGCGGCCTCTCGCGAGTGCCGTGTTGACGCCGATGCGGTAGAGCCAGGTGAAGAGCGCGGCGTCTCCCCTGTAGCGATCGAGATTGCGCCACGCCTGGACGAACGCGTCCTGTACCGCCTCCTCGACATCACGCGCGTCATTGAGGATCCGGACGAGGACGATGCGAAGCCGCTGCTCGTGCCGGCGGACGATCTCGGCGAAGGCGTCGAGATCGCCGTCGCCCGCCAGCCGGACGAGCTCGCGGTCGCTCTGCTCGGGCGGCGGCATCCCGGGATCGTACGATTCGGAATCGCGATGACGGCCGGAGACGTCTAACCGAACGTGCTCGCTCTCCTCCGCAAGCCCTGGGTCGCGACGTGCTCGGAGACACGCGACCATCTGTCCGACTTCGTCGACGGCGAGCTCGAGGGTCGCAGCCTGCTTCGGATCCGTCGTCACCTCGGGCGCTGCGAGCGCTGCCGCGCCGTGCTCGACTCGCTCACGCACATGCTCGACGGGCTTCGCTCCCTCGGTACGCCGGAACAGATGCCGACCGCAGGGACCGACGCAGCCGTGCTCGCCAGGATCCGCGACACCGGACAGTGACGAATGGAGCCGGGGCGCACGAGACGCCCCGACTCCGACGTTTCCGGCTAGCTGACGCGCTCGATCGTGATCTTCGCGACCGGGTCGTCCCAGCCATGCGTGCCGGGGAGAAGATCACTGCCACCGGCGATGCCCGGGTGATGGCGGATGACCCCGCCCTCGGCGAGCGCCGGATTGCTCGCGCCCGTTCCGGCCTCGCCCGAGGAGACGCCGACGAGACCCTGGCACGGAGGCACGATGTCCGCGAAGTCCTCTGTATTCAGCTCGGTCCCCGCGTCGTAACCGTTCGTGTAGGCCATGGCGGTCTCGCCCACGCGATTCGGAAGAAGCAGCGAGTCAGCACCCGTGAAGCCGTCGTTCGTGCAGATGAGCATGCTCACGAACGACAGGCGGTTCGCTCCCTGGGCGCCGGTCACCGTGACGGTGACGGTATCCGGCCCAACGCCGGAGCCCGGAAGCCCGGAGGGAACGATCGGGCCTGTGAGACCTGCCACGTCGTAGACGTGCCGATCGCTGCCCAGGGCTGAGAGAAGCGGAGCGAGGTTCCCGTTCTCCGCGATCTCCTTGACGCCCTCGTTGGCCGCGCTGCCGACGTCGAAGACGTCCGCCGCAGCTCGATGTGTTGCGACGACCGGTGGTGTGAAGGGCTGGCCCTTGGTGAGGTTCTCGATCGTCACCACGTACCTCGCCACCGGCGGGCCCGCCGCGCCGGCAGATACCGCGAGAACGAGCGCTCCGACTGCCGCGAGCGCGGCAGCGCGGGCGATTCCACGTGCTCTCATACGGGACTCCTCTCCCATTCGAGTGTCGTAGGGGAGGTAACCGCAGCCGTCCTGCCACCGGCTTACCGACGCGTGAACAGAGACTTATGTCGCCGTAGCGGCCGATCGCGCCGAACGCCCCATGCTGGCCGCCGTGACGGGTCTGGAAGCGGGCTCGCTGAATCCCGATCCCCGCTTCGGCGGTCTAACACCACACAGACAGAACGACGAACGGAGGAACGAATGGGAACGAACGGCACGGCTCGCGAGCTCGACGTCATCGTCATCGGTGCCGGCCCAGCCGGGGAAGTCGCCGCGGGAAGGCTCGGACAGGCGGGGTTGAGCGTCGCGATCGTCGAGAACCACCTCATCGGTGGCGAGTGCTCCTACTACGGCTGCATGCCGTCGAAGGCGCTCCTGAGGCCCGCGGAGGCCGTCGCCGAGGCACGTCGGATTCCCGGCGCGAGCGAGGCCGCGAGCGCC
>JBGSXQ010000378.1:0-2401 GCA_041751315.1 Gaiellaceae bacterium
GGACGCGTGCTCGGAGAGGGCGACGTCGCCGGGGCGGCGGCCGCCGTTCGCGAAGCGCTCGGTGTCGGCCCGACGCAGGAGCGCCGCATCGAGGGAAACCGCCAGGCGTTGATGCCGTGGGTCGCGCTCCTCTGCGTGATCCCGCTCGGGTTCGTGCTCTACCGGCGCAATCTCTGAGAGCGGCTAAGGTTCGGCTGCCACGGGGCGTGGCGCAGCCTGGTTAGCGCGCTAGTCTGGGGGACTAGAGGTCCCGAGTTCGAATCTCGGCGCCCCGATTGACAGAAAGCCCTCTGGCGACGCGCATGCACGACGCGCGTCTACCCGTTCTAATCGCCAAAAATCGTAGGCGTGGCGTGTGAGCCGCGCCCGTTCGGTGACTACCAGGGTTCAGAACTGTCGCTTAGCGGGTAAGGCTCTCTAGCAAGCACAATCGACGAAAGGGGGGTTGTCATGCCAATGTGGGCTTGGATACTCATCATCGTGCTGTTGGTCTTGGTCGTAACCGGAGGCGTCTACGGACGCAGATAGCGGACCGAGCCATCGCAGTCCACGGCTCGAGAACTCCGTGGTTGCGTCAGGAACAAGCGAAGGAGGAGATTTGTGTGCTGACACGCTCTAGAGACACTCAGATGGACAAGGCAAAGCGGACAATGCGTGACGTTGCGAAGTACGTCCAGGAGGTCGCCGAGGACGAGCGGCTTCGCTCGGATGTGGGCGCCGCCCTTGCTCACGGGTCGAAGGCCGGCGACCGTCTCAAGAAGGACATCGCGGCGGGCGGCGGCATCTACTCGAGGCTGGCGTCTGACAAGAAGCTCCAAAAGAACGTCCGAGCCATGCTCGACGACCTCGATGCCGCCAGTAACCGCCTGCGGCCGAAGAAGAGCCATCGCATACGCAATTTCGTGCTGCTGCTCGCAGGGGCAGTGGCCGCCGCTCTTGCATTTCCGAAGATTCGCCCGTGGCTCACGAAGCGCACGGACAGCTTCGGAATCGGCACTACCGAGCCGGAAACGCTGACATGAGCGAAGGCGAGCGTCTCGGCTAGCGCGACAGCCGTCGTCGCTGGCCGAGACGCTCGTGCGGCGCGAGGGCATCCTGAAGGCTCGCCTCGCCGCCCTGAGCTCGTGCCCGAACACGGAGCGGTAGACGACGACGAGCCGAGCGGGAAGCCCGCCAGTGCCGCAACTCGTCGCTCATGGGTCAGGCATCTGCGCGGATCCGTAGCTCCGGGATCCGGTCGGGTTGAGCGACACCGGGGCCGCGGCTTGCAGTGGCCCCGGTGTCGCTCGGAGCAGCGTTACGGCTTCGACACCGTGATTGAGCTCGTTCCGCCGAAGGTCGTGCTAACTCCAACCGAGTTGACCGTGAACCGCACGGAGCCGACGTTCTTCCGGATCCCTGTCTTCGAGACGGTGCACTGTCCGTTCGATCCTGTCGTGCACGAATCGCTGCCGGTCGCGCCGTTGCTCCAGGTTCCGGAGACGACCACGTCGGCGGCGGCCGGTGATCCGTTGCTCGTAACGGCGATCGTCACGTTCGCCGTCCACGTCGAGCCATTGCTCACGCTTGTGCTAGAGAGCGCGACGCTCGTACCGGTCGTCGTGGACGAGACCGTGACACTCTGCGAGGTGCTGTTAGTCGCACCATCGTCATCCGTCACCGTCAGCGTGACGTTGTAGGTACCGGTCGTGCCGTACTCATGCGACGTCGTGGTGTCGGAGCCGGTCGCACCGTCGCCGAAGTTCCACGCGTACGACGCGATCGTCCCGTCGGAGTCAGAGGACGCGGAGCCGTTGAAGGAGCACGTGAGGCCCGAGCAGCTGGGCGTGAAGGACGCGGTCGGCGGGTTGTTCGTGCTCCCGCCGCCATCAGGACCGGCAACCATCTTGGGAGCGAACACTGTGGTGTTCCGGACATCGAGGAGCCGCTCCTTGATGCCGTCACTCGAGTCGTCTGTCCACTCGAGGTTCCCGTTGTTGATGAGCGCCGAGTACAGGCTCTGGACGCCTGTGTAGCTGCCCTTCGACGCGACGAGCGCCAGACCGCCTGCCGCATGCGGCGACGCCATCGACGTGCCGCTGATGGTGTTGTAGCCGCCGCTGAGCCACGTCGAAAGAATGCACACGCCAGGTGCGGCAATCTCGATGGTCGACCCCCAGTTCGAGAAGTCTGCGAGCGTGTCGTCCTGGTCGGTGCGGCACGTCGGTGCTGCGCCACCTCCCGCCGCTCCGTTGAAGTCGGCGAGCGCAGACACGGTCAGCACGTTCGTCGCTCGAGCCGGGCTGTAGTTCGCTGCATTCGCGTCCGAGTTGCCCGCAGCGACGGCGACCGCCACGCCTGCGTTCGCCATGCGGTTCGCCGCGTCGTCGAGCGCGGTCGAGGCGCCGCCGCCGAGGCTCAT
>JBGSXQ010000379.1:0-4839 GCA_041751315.1 Gaiellaceae bacterium
CGCGCTCCTGCAAGCCGGGCGGTTCGAGGACGCGGAGGCAACGCTCGAGGAGGCGATCAAACGCGGCGAGGCCGCGGGCGTCTCACTCGCCGTCGCGCACGCCTCGCTCGCCCGGCTGCTCGTCCAGTTGCGAACCGGCGATCCTGCGAGCTGGCAGGAAGAGGCCGCTGTCGTGATCGCCGAGTCGATGGCCGTCTTCGAGGAGGAGGAAGACCACGCCGGGCTGGCGAAGGCCTGGCGGCTGCTGGCCTGGACGCACGGTATGGCAAACCGATTCGGAAACGCCGCAGAGGCGTCGGAGCGAGCGCTCGAGCACGCGCGACTCGCGGGAGACAGCCGACAACAGACGCAAGCGGCGACGGCATACGCAGCGGCGGCCCTCTTCGGGCCGACGCCCGTTACCGACGCCATCCAGCGCTTTGAGCAGACGCTCCCGGAAGTCACGGGCGACCGACACTCCGAGGGCGTACTGCTCGCTCTCCTCGGCAGCCTCAAGGCGCTCGAGGGGTCGTTCGACGAGGGCCGCACGCTGACGGCCCGCGGCCGGGCCATGCTCGAAGAGCTCGAGCTGGGGGTCGAGATCGCGAGCGCGTCGCTCGAGGGATGGCGCGTTGAGATGCTCGCGGGGGACGCAGCAGAGGCGGAGCAGCGCGTCCGAAGCGCCTACGGCATGCTCGATGCGGCTGGGGAGAAGTACCTTCTCTGCTCGGTCGCGGGCCTTCTGGGACAGACTCTCTATGACCTCGGCCGCTACGACGAGGCCCGTGCGCTCGCCGATCAGACGCGTGAGCTCGCATCGCCCGACGGTGTCGACGACCAAGTGCTCTGGCGATGCCTGCACGGCAAGCTGCTCGCACGCACGGGCTCGCCCGAGGATGGAGAGCGGCTCGTGCGCGAAGCCCTCGACCTCCTCGCACCTACCGACGCGGTGCTCTTCAAGATCGGGGCGCTGCTGGATCTCGCCGAGATCCGGCGTCTCGCCGGGCACGACGCCGAGGAGGTGCTGGCCGAAGCGCGTGCGCTTGCAGCTGCCAAGGGCAGCCCCGTACTGGCCGGGGCCGCCCTTGCCGACGCTACGCCGACGCCCGGCTGAGCGTCGCTACCCGAACCTCCACTGCCCGTTCGTCGCCGACGCGCAGGTCACGATCGTGATCTTCTGGCTGTTCACGATTCTGATCGTGCAGTCACCCGTGACGTTCAGGAAGCCCGTCGTCGTTCCATCGTCGTGCAAGACCTTGTCGATCTTCTCTCCCGCGGGCAGGGTCCTGTTGTCCACCGTGAACGAGAAGGTCGCCGTCGGACTGAAGGTCCACGGCGTATACACACCCGAGCAGCTGTCTCCCGGCCGGGGGATACAGAGGGAGACATCCTCGGTGATCGGGCCTGCCTTCTCCTCGATCTCGACGACGAGGCCGGGGTTCAGCGGATCGGTCGATGCGCCGGGCACCGTCGAGGCGCACACGCTCGTGTGGAGCTTGTTCGCCGGCCCGACCGGTGTCACGACACTCGTCTCGAGCGAGGAGCCGCTCGAGCACGTCTTCAGGACGTAGCCGCGCGCCTTGGTGAGGTCGGTGCTGCCTGCGTACAGAGGCGTCGTCACCGGGTTGGTCTCGAAGGTGTCGGGACCGGCCGAGCCGGTTTTGCCCGTGCCTTCCTTGATCGACCACTCACCCATCGTCTCGAGCGCGCAGGTCGTCGTGCCCCCGCAGGTGATGTTGTCTCCCTGTGACGGCAGCCCAGGCGCCTTCCAGACGGTGAGCACCTTGGCCGAGTCGCCCGAGCCGAGCTGGCTCAGCTCCGGGCACGCGTACCAGCCACCCGGCGCGTACGCCGGGAAGCTCGTCCGCGTGGGTTCGCAGCTCGCGTACACGAGGGTGGCTGCCGTCGACGCCCCCGCGAGCAGCGTCGTCGGGACCTGGTGGCGGTAGACCACCTTCGTGAAGGTGCTGGACTGCGAATTCACGAGCGTCGCCGTGTAGCCGACGTTCTCGCCGTAGTTGATCTCCGCCGGCCCTGGGCTCGGAACGAGCGAGCTTTCCGGATTCCTATTTCCCGCAGGCGCCGCCGCCGCTGCGAGCGCGAAGACCACAAGCGCGGCGAGCACCGCCGTCGAAATTACACCCGTCCGTCGAGCCCTCATCCCCAGTTCCCCCTCTTGTAGGAAGCGTCACGGCGAGCATAGTTCCCTGTCATGACACCCGTCGCTTTTGCAGTCGCGGCGGGAGCGTTAGGATTACCTCGTGCCGCTTCGTCAAGACGCCAAGGCCGACCTGCTGAAGAGCGTGCCGCTCTTCGCCGAGTGCTCGAAGCCGGAGCTGCGGCAGCTCGCGGCCATCACGGACGAGATCGATCTGCGCGAGGGCACCGTGCTGACGCGCGAGGGTAGGACGGGCCACGAGTTCTTCGTGATCATCGACGGGACGGTGAGAGTCGCGAAAGGCAACCGGAAGGTCGCAGAGCTCGGGCCGGGCGACTGGCTCGGCGAGATCGCGCTGCTCTCGAAGGCGCCACGTACGGCGACCGCGACCGCGACGTCACCCGTGCACGCGCTCGTCATCGTCGACCGCGACTTCCGGAAGCTCATCGGCGACGTGCCGTCGATCGCGATGAAGGTCCTCACGTGCGTCGCCGAGCGCCTCACGCGCTCGCCACAGAGCTGACTGCGGAAAAGAGCGAACGGCGGGTGCGCCGCTGAAGCAGCGCACCCTGCAGGCTCGGCGCGGCGCCATGGCAACACACCTCTGCAAACGGGTACGGCGCTTCAGCGTCGCACCGGCCGTTCGGCTCAGGCGATCGCGGCTTCGCCGAGGAGCGCGCGCACCTCGGCGAAGAAGTCCGCCTCGGGCTTCACGCGGTACTCCGGCCCGAGGGCCAGCGTGCGCTCGCCGAGCGACGTCTCGAGCGCGACGTAGACGGGCGCCTCGCCCGGAAAGTCCGAGACGAGCGACGCAAGCTCGCGGATGAGCCCTGCCGGAGCCTGCCGCGCGTCGATGCGAAGGCGTACCTCCTTGCGGACGAGCGCTGCCTCGAACGCGCTCACCTCGTTCGCGATGACCTTGGTCTCCCCGGCTTGCTTGTGGTCGATACGCCCCTTCACGACGAGGATGCGGTCGGCCTCGAGCAGCTCGCGAGCAGCGGCGTAGGTCGAGTTGAACACGACCACCTCCGCGCTCCCCGTCGGGTCGTCGAGCGTGACGAAGACCATCGGCTCGCCGCGCTTCGTCGTAACCTGCTTGATTGCCGACACGATGCCGCCGACGGTGACGAACTCGCCGTCGCGCCTGCGGTCAAGGTCGGTGAGCGCGCAGTCGGTCTTGCGCTTGAGCTCGGCGCGCACGCGCTCGAGCGGATGCTCGGAGACGTACAGGCCGAGCACCTCCTTCTCGAGACGCAGGAGCTCGCGCTCGTCGAACTCGGAGGTTGCGAGTGTCGGGTGCTGCACCTCGACCGGGTCGTCCGAGCCGAACGCGCCGTCGAAGATCGACGCCTGACCCGCCAGGCGGTCGGCGGAGATGCGCTGCCCGTGCCCCAGAGCAGCCTCGAGCGCCGTCAGCATCCCGAGTCGCGTCGCACCGGTCGAGTCGAGCGCACCACACTTCACGAGCGACTCGAGCGCACGCTTGTTGAGCACCTGTGAGTCGACGCGCTCGGTGAGCTCCCAGATCGACGCGAACGGACCGCCGTCGGCCCGCACCCGGACGATCGCATCCGCGGCCGTCTCCCCCACGTTCTTCACGGCGTTCAGCCCGAAGTGGATGACCCCGCCCACCACCGCGAAGTCCTGCTGCGAGGAGTTGACGTCGGGCGGCAGCACGTCGATGCCCATCTCGCGACATGCGTTGACGTAGAACGGCACGCGGTCCTTCGTGTTCATGACCGACGAGATGAGCGCGGCCATGTACTCCTTCGGGTGGTTCGCCTTGAGCCACGCCGTGCGGTATGCGATGAGCGCGTAGCAGGCGGCGTGGGCCTTGTTGAAGGAGTAGTCCTGCGAGGACTCCATGTCCTTCCACAGCTGCTGCGCGACGGACGGCGCGACGTCGTTCTCGGCGCACCCCTCGAGGAACTTGTCCTTGAGCGAGGCCATGAGCTCGTGGATCTTCTTGCCGATCGCCTTGCGCAGAGTCTCCGCCTCGGCCGGCGAGAAGCCCGCCAGCTGCTTGGCAATCTGCATGTACTGCTCCTGGTAGATGCAGATCGCGTACGTCTGGCCGGTGATCGCCTCGAGGCGCGGGTCGGCGAACGAGACCTGCTCACGACCGTTCTTGCGGGCCGCGTACGTCGGGATGTAGCCCATCGGGCCCGGGCGGTACAGGGCGACGAGCGCGATGAGGTCCTCGAACTCGGTCGGGCGGACCGAGCGCAGCGCCTCGCGCATGCCCGACGACTCGAACTGGAACACGCCGGTCGCGTCGCCGCGGGCGAGCATGTCGTAGGTCTTACGATCGTCGAGCGGGAGCACACCGATGTCAACGCCGCCGACGAGCTCGACCGCCTTGTCGATGACGTCGAGGTTGCGCAGGCCCAGAAAGTCCATCTTCAGGAGGCCGAGGTCGACGACGTCGCCCATCTTCATCTGCGTGACGACCTCGGAGTCCGCGCCTTTCTGCTGCAGCGGGACGACCTCGATGAGCGGCTGTGCGCCGATGACGACGCCGGCCGCGTGGATCGAGTCCGCGCGCGTCAGGCCTTCGAGCGGGCGGGCGAGGTCGATGATCTCCTTCGCGATCGGGTCGCTCTCGACCGCCTGCTTGAGCTCCCCGTTACGCAGCGCCGCCTCGAGCGTCTGCCCCGGCCCCTCCGGCACCATCTTCGCGATGCGATCGACGACGCCGTACG